>NZ_BAAGSP010000002.1:0-182042 GCF_054782375.1 Yaniella soli | reverse complement strand
TGCGAGCCTCATTATGGCGACGTCAACACCAATACCGGGCCCAGCAATATCACTACACAGCACGCGGCCACACTTTACAAACACGACTGTAGTACTAGACACGAATGTATTTAAAGGCTCCTTAGAGCGCTATCGAACAGCTATCAATTTGGAGTTCCGTTCAACGAACCGATAAGTGCCCGTTTTCGCGGAATGTCCTTTAGAAACACTCCATTGATGCTACATGATTGGAAAATAGGTAATGGAAAACAGAGGGATCTTGGCAGTTACAGGCGGTGCAAGTGGCATTGGCTTTGAAGTTGCCCGACAGTGGCTAAATGGTGGCGGCAAAGTGTTGCTCTTGGACATGAACGTCGAAGCGCTGGCTGGCGCTGTCCAAGTATTAGGAAAAGATGCAAGAGGCATTCAGCTTGATGTTACAAATCGAGAGTCGGTTGAAGAGGCGTTTGCGGATATCTCGCAAACCGAAGGGAAGCTCAATGGCCTAGTGAATTGTGCTGGTTTTGCTCGGCACGCGCGAGTCGATGGTCTAGACGATGCAGATTTTGCGAAAGTGCTTGATGTGCATCTAGGAGGGGCTATGCGTGTTTGTCAGGCAGCCTACCCACTGCTCAAATTAGGTAGCCAACAGAATGAAACTGCCGCTGTAGTGAACGTATCCTCCGTTGCAGGAATAAATGGTACACCTGGACGTGGGAGTTACGGTACGGCGAAAGCCGGGATTCTTGGGTTGACCCGAACTCTTGCGGTCGAATGGGGCCCCGATAGCGTTCGAGTGAATGCGGTTGGCCCTGGCCCCACGCGAACAGCGCTAGTTGATGAATTGATAGGAGATCAGCAGATCCGCGTTGACCCCCTGACCAAACGGACCCCCCTTGGACGTATGCCAGTCGTTGAGGAAGTAGCTTCACCTATTGTGTTTTTGTGTTCAGACAAGTCTAGCTTCGTCAATGGAGCCTGTCTGCCTATAGACGGGGGCTTGACTATTGATGGAAGCTGGTATGACTAAAGGTCCGTTATCCGCATAGGGATCAGTGTTCAATCCGTCACACGGCAGGAAAACAAGTATATGACGGCCGCTGACAGAAGCCAGTGACCTGATGCGTTCAGCAACCACGAGTCGAAGTCGTCGCGATGCTGGGATTGTCACTAGAATATTCATTGCTTTGGGACAACAGATCTGTTTGGATTACTACGGCCGAATCGTTGGGTTCGAGTTCGAAGATCTGTGGGTGCTCGGATGAGGCTATCGTCAAAAGACGCTGCCTACGGTGGTGAGATTACCGGTAGGTCGAGGCGAACAAGTCCCAAGCTTTCCGCGGGGACCGATGGCAACGGCAACCCATTCTGTGTGTGACCGCAGCATGGGTCAACCGCAACGATTCACCCATACTGCGCTCGTCAAGTTTTTGAGACAAGTTTCTTCGATTATTTTTCTGGTTATGCGGCCAAGAGTTCTTGGTCGCAAATTTGGTAGGTGGTCCAGGCGTGCATGGGCGAGTACCGCGATACCATGTAGCCGGTCAGCTTCAGCGAAGGTGGTCCAGGCGTGCATGGGCGAGTACCCGTCTGCGCGCTCGTTGGGGCGTCGTCGGTTGTACCAAGACTCGATGTAGCCAAGGATGGCAGCTTCAGCCGGTAGGTTCAATCGGTGGTTGCAACACTGCCATTTTGTATTGATTCTAGCTGCTCGGCGAAGACTTCTGCCGGGGTTCTAAAGCCTAGGACTTTACGTGGTCGGTTATTGAGCGCCAAGGCGACGGATTCTAGATCGTGGGCCTCCCAGCGGGAAAGATCGGTACCTTTGGGAAAATATTGCCGTAACACGCCATTGGTGTTTTCATTGGTTGGGCGCTGCCACGGTGAATGCGGGTTGGCAAAGAAGACTTTGGTCCCGGTAGCATGCGTGAAATCGGCATGGGCAGCTAGTTCTGTTCCGCGGTCCCAGGTCAGTGTCTGGCGTAGTTGCAACGGCAAACGCGTCATTGACGCTTGTAGTGCGAGATTCATAGCTTCCGCACCGTAACCGCTAAGTGCTGGGCCGTTTTTGACTCGTGGAGTGTCGCGCCAACCTTTGAGCCGAGGCAAATGCACCAGCAAGATACTACGACTGGATCGTTCGACCACGGTGCCGATTGCTGAGCGCCCTGTGCCGATGATCAGATCGCCTTCCCACTGTCCAGGGACAGCCCGATCAGCGGCCTCTGCTGGTCGTTGAGAGATCACGACCTCTTCGGTCACATGGCCATGCGGTGAACTCTTCGAACGGGCTCGGGGTTTGCGCAATGCTCGACGGGTGCGCAGCGCTGCGACCAATTCACGTTTCAGTGCTCCGCGGCCTTCGATATACAGGGACTGATAGATCGCTTCGTGGCTAATACGCATACTCTCATCATCGGGGAAATCCAGGGGTAACCGGTTGGAAATTTGCTCTGGGCTCCACGCAATTGACCACTTCCGATCACCTCGATGCGGTTTATTGAGGCCTTTCCACACCGGTGTCCTCGGCCCCGAAACTACCGTGCCATCCTCGTGCTGCAACTGTCCTGCCAGGCGGTCCTGGACGTAGTCACGAAGCCGTGGATTCTTTACCATCTTGGCCACTTTGGGGCGCTTGGCAGCTTGCTGTGCTTTCCACTGCGCAACACCTGCTCGATAGACAGGTTTGCCACCCCGGGTGGCGGCGTTACGCCGTAACTCGCGTGAAATCGTCCCGGGGTCACGGCCCAACCGACGAGCAATTTCACGTACCCCAACATCTTGAGATGTTAGGATCGCGATCTCCTCACGCTCATCGAACGACAAATACCGGCCGACCGGCTCATCCAAACGAATCGGTGTCATCCCACCAGCATGCCGGAACCAGCGGATGCCCACTGGGCTTGACACACCCACTTGGGCTGCTGCTTCGACAGTCGTAATCCCGGTGGCTATCAATCGCCAAAACTGCCGCTGCACCGCACGCGACGGCTCTGGCCGCCCAGGGGAACGCATTGGCGCACGCAACGCCCGATCTGCCGCCCACTGGCGCCGCGCACCTGCTGGCTTGTCCGATCTCGCCATGTTTTTCTGTCCCACCACACACCTCCACGTTCAAGGTGTTGCGACGACCAGTTGAATCCGCCCAGTACCGAAGGCGAACCCCTCGCAACAGGCACGCCGCTCCGTTGGTGGTGAAAGGCACCAATGCCAGGCGCACCCGTGGGTTCAACGAGCTGCTCATCAACACGGCACGGCGTGTTATCGTCAACGTCGCCTTCATCGCGCTGGCCAATGTGATTATTAGTGTCCGTCGGCTCTTTAAGGGAGGTCTGGACAACTCAGCGAGGGGCGCCCAACCTGCCTGCAAAGCCCTGTCTTATTGGCGTATGTTCTTAACGCTTCTTTCCACCTGAGCAGCAATGTCTTGAGCGGTATTGAACCAAATTTAAGCGCTCTGGCGATAGCTGAATCGAATCAAGTCGTACACAATGTAACGAGAGTGACGGAGTCTCCAGTTAGTCCAGCCCTAAGAATTCTTTGATCGCCGGGAGTTCTCGCCTCGCCTGGGCCAGTCCAAGGGTGTGCGCAGCGTTGAGTTTTTCCACATTGCGCTCGCCGTTGGCCACCGGCATGACATCCGGGATAAAGAGGTATGCTTTGCCCTGGCGTTGCAGTTCGAACAGTTGTTCTTTGGTTTGGTTATACCGCCACCAGCGGGTGATCAGCGCATCGGCCACTGCAGGATATTTGCGGAAATAGGCGCGGTAAAATTTTGGGAATTTCTCGGGCTGTTTGCGGTACTCGTTTTCCCGCGTCATGATCACCAAATACCGCTGGTAACCGTGTTGCTGGGCAATCGAAATTGGGACGCCACCGTCGGTTCCCAGTGCACCATCCACATAGGTGCGACCATCAATTTCGACCGGAGGCATCACAATCGGCATCGTCGATGACGCGCGAACCTGGCGCATCAGATCCGGCATCGTTGGGGCGTCGTCATTGCCCCACCACACGGTTTCGCCAGAGTCGATATCGAAACCGCCGACCCTAAACTGTGCAGGGTTCTGCTGGAACGTGTCCCAATCAAATTCCAACGGCATTCCGGGATAGCCCGCGTGCTCATAAATGTACTCTGCGTGAAACAGCCCCTTGCCGCGCAAAAACGTGCGCCAGTCACCAAAATTCGGGTCGGCCGCAAAATCGGTGAATGACCTGCGCGCTCGCGGGCCGTCTTCTGACAGGTAGTTGGCGGTATGGGATGCGCCTGCCGAAATCCCAGCGACAAACGGTGCGTGAATGCCCTCTTCGAGCAGGGTAACCACCATGCCCGAGGTATAGGAGGCGCGCATGCCGCCGCCCTCAAATAACAGTGCCGTCTCATTCAGCAGATTGGTGTGCTCCATCCCTCTAGCCTAGAACACGGAGAAGCATCGAGAAGATTGTGTGTATTGTGTACATAGTTCGTGACCGAATTAGTCGTGGACACTACATAGTGTCCTGGATCATAATGGTCATCAAAGTATCCGCCATGCATCATATAGGTCTCGAGGAGTAAATAAATATGCCAACCACGTCAACGCAACACTGGGACGAAACCGTCGATCTGGTCGTGCTAGGTACCGGGGCAGCGGGGTTGTCTGCCACGCTCACCGCAGCGAGTCGTGGTGCGAGTGTAGTCACGATCGAAAAAACCAAGCACCTCGGCGGAACCACTGCGTATTCGGCCGGTACCTGTTGGATCCCTGATAATCATTATCAGCGCGAAGATGGCAACACCGATGATCGTGCCCGGGCTGAACGTTACCTCGATGCTGTTGTGGGGGATAAGGCGCCGCGTGAAGGCTGGCAGGCCTACCTGGAGCACGGTCCGAAGATGCTGCAAGACATGGCTGAACTCGGGGTGAACTTCATGCGTTCGCCTGCGGTCGTTGACTATCATTCGGAACTGCCGGAAACCGGAAAAACCGGCCGCGCCCTCGAGCCAGAGCCGTTTGACGGCCGGAAACTGACGCGCTCCCAGTTCCGTCGAGTGCGTCCTCCGGTTCAAGAATTTGCCCTGATGAAGGGCACGCTCATGCTGCGCCGTGCAGAAGTCGCCAAACTGTTGAAACTCTTTGACGGTCGCATCACCGAGCGCGCTTCGGCTGTAGCATTGGCGGCAAAACTCGGGATCCGCTGGGCCATTGATCGTCTGAGTTATCCGCGCGGAACCCGTTTAGTCATGGGTAATGGGCTGGTCGCCAATATGTACCATAAGGCCCTGGAATACGGCGTGGACTTTATGTTCGAGACCACCACACAGCAACTGGTCACTGACGCCAACGGCGCGGTCATCGGTGTGGAGATCACCCAAGACGGGACGACCCGGCGCATTGCCGTGCGCAGCGGCGTCGTCCTAGCCGCCGGTGGCTTTCCTCAGAACCCTGAAATGCGCGAGCAATTTATGCCCTCGCCAACGCCACAGTACTCGCGTGCTGGCGAGGGCTCGACCGGCGATACGCTGAAACTCGCCCAGAAGGCCGGCGCTGCTGCAGGCCGAGATGATGGCGAGAACGCGTTGTGGTTCCCCAGCTCTATAGGTCGCAGGAAGGACGGCTCCCAGGCGGTCTTTCCTCACATTTGGGACCGCGCTCGACCCGGGGTGATCGCCGTTGACGCCAACGGCCAACGATTTGTGGACGAGTCAACGTCGTACGACCAGTTTGTTCGGGCGATGTTTGCGTCGAAAGATCAAGCGGCCATCCCAGCCTGGCTGGTCGTGGATTCGAAGACCCTAGCTAAATACGGGTTGGGGATGATTACGATGCCACACCTGCCACGCTTTGCGCTGCGCCACTATATTCGCTCGGGCTACCTGTTCGAAGGCAAGACCTTGCCCGAGCTCGCCGAGCAGATCGGCGTCGATGCCACCGGACTCAAGGCGACAGTGAACCGCTACAACGGCTTCGCTAAGATGGGCAAAGACGAAGATTTTGGCAAAGGCGAATTACTCTTCGGCGCGGTTGCCGGAGATCCGGCGCATAAGCCCAACCCCAATATTGGCCCGATCCAACAGGGCCCATTTTATGCCATCGCCTTGCACCCCACACCGCTGGCGAGCTCCTATGGTGTCCTGACGAACGCTCAAGGCCAGGCAGTCAACGAGGCAGCAGAACCCGTGAGCGGTCTCTATGCGGTAGGTAATGATGCAGCATCGGTGATGGGGTCTGAATATCCCGGAGCCGGAGCACAGGTTGGGTCGGGTATGACCTTTGGTTGGGCTGCAGCTCAGCACGCTCTGGGTGCCGCACCGCTCGTCGATAGTATGGGGGAGTACAACGAAACTCTGCGGTAAAGGAGATGGGGCACATGGAGATCCGATGGCTGGAAGCCTTTATTGCCGTTGCTGAAGAACTACACTTCGGTAATGCAGCCATTCGATTGCGCATGGCCCAGTCGCCACTGAGCCAGACAATTCGGAAGCTGGAACGCTCGGTTGGGACCACGCTCTTTATTCGCAGTACACGTTCGGTTGAGCTGACTGCGGCCGGCCACGCCTTTTTGCCGCATGCTCGTGGCGTGATGGAAGAACTCCAGTTGGCCCAGCAGTCAGTCCAGGTGCCCGAGGGCGTGGTCTATGGCAAGCTCACTCTGGGATTTACCGGTGTGCTCAACCACATGGCCTTGCCGCTCCTCACCCGGGCGCTTCGCGATGCCTACCCACAAATCGAGCTGAACCTTGTCGGTCGCGTCATGACCCAGGACGCGGTGTCTCAGCTTGAATCCGGCACCATGGATATCGCGTTCGTTGGGCTCCCCACTGATTCGATCAACACCGAGACGCGATTGATTATGGCCGAACCGTTCGGCATGGTCGTGCCGGCCAATCATCCCATGGCGGATGCCGAGCGTCCCAAGCTCGATGAGTTTGCCGAAGAATCATTCATTACCCCGCCGATTTCCGCGGGCTCGGTGCTCTATGAAGACACGATACGCGCGTGTGCGGACGCTGGGTTTCAGCCGTATATCGCTCAACAAATTACCGACCCGTATATGAGCATGATGCTCGTGGCTGCCGGTGTAGGCGTCGCCTATCTGCCCGACGGGATCGAACACGTTGTGCCGCCGGGCACTACATTCGTCCCCTTGGGCGGTGAGCCTGTTTTCATGAACCACGGTTTGGCGTGGTCAAAGAATCGTGGGTCACAGGCGCGCGATGCCTTCTTGGAGTTAGCGCGCGACGTCCTACCCTAGATTGTGTTGTTATTGCACATAGTCTTAGAGGATCTAAGTCGTGGACAAACTAGGTGTAGTCAGACACGCTAGATGGTGATCTCCAATACGGAGCTGGAAAGGACCACCATCATGACTATGAAGCACACATTCGATGACGACCCACAGGTTAACGTCGTGCAACAACCGGATGAGTCAGGGCCGAACCTGACGACAACAACGCCACAGGCCCGACGTGCCGCCATGTCGGGTTTCTTAGGCAGCGCGCTGGAATACTACGACTTCTTCATCTATGGCTCAGCCGCAGCGCTCGTCTTTTCGCATATCTTCTTTCCGGGCGATGGTGCCAACTCAGTGCTGCTATCCATTTCCACCCTCGGGGTTGCCTACGTGGCTCGTCCACTCGGGGCGGTGATGTGGGGCCACCTGGGCGACCGCTTCGGTCGAAAGAAGACCCTGATGGCCTGCCTGCTGCTCATGGGAGTCGCAACCTTCCTCATTGGCGTGCTCCCCACCTACCAACAGGTCGGCATTCTTGCACCGATTTTGTTAGTTGTCTTGCGCCTGTGCCAGGGCCTGTCGGCCGGTGGTGAATCCCCCGGCGCAGCATCCCTGTCCGTCGAGCACGCTCCTGAACATCGTCGTTCCTTCTTCGCCAGCTTTACCGCAAGCGGCATCATGCTCGGTATCGTCTTGGCCACGCTCGTCTTCATCCCCGTCGCGATGCTGCCCGATGAGCAGATGATGAGCTGGGGCTGGCGCATTCCGTTTCTGATCAGTGTGCTGCTAACCTTCGTTGCGGTCTGGATGCGCCGGGCACTCGAAGAACCTGAAGCATTCGAAGAGGTCGAAGAAGAGCAACAAACCAAAGGCCCAGAAGTGCCAATGGTTGTATTGTTCCGCGACAACCTGCCAGCCCTGCTGCGGGTTACGTTCTCGTCAACCTTCACCATGATCAACACGATGGTCAACGTCTTTGCCCTTGCCTACGCGGTGGAAGTGGGCATCGACCGAACAACGATGCTCGCCGCCATTGCCGTATCGAACTTTGCCGCGGTCATCACACAACCGCTCTATGGTCTGCTGGCAGATAAGATCGGGCGCAAACCCGTCTTTATTACCGGTTCTGCCGGTGCCGGCGTGATGATGTTTGTCTTCTTCTGGGCCATCAGCACCGGAGATGTCTCCTTGGTCTTTATCTCATCGATTGTGATGATGGGTGGCTTTTACGCTGCCTCGAACGGTATTTACATGGCTGCGTTCCCAGAGCAGTTCCCAGCCAAGGTGCGCTATTCCGGCATGGCCATCGGTCTGATGCTGGGGCTGCTGGTTGCTGGCTTTACCCCGGCAATCGGTACCATGCTGACCGGCGACGACGCCACGAACTGGCTGCCGGTTGCCATCATGTCTGCGGCATTTGCCATCGGATCCGCCATTATCTTTGCTACCGGTCCAGAAACCTACCGCACGCCGACGAGCCAGTTAGGTATGACCCCGGCCAAGAAAAACGCTGGCCTGAAATGAGCAACACTGGCTATCGGATCGGACTGATCGGTGACCATATCGGGACTTCGCATTCGCCCGGCATACACCGGGCGGAAGCGGCAGCCCACGGGCTCAGCGATTTCCGCTATGAACTCATCGACCTGGCCGGCCGGCCGATCACCGACGATCAACTCGGTCAGGTACTCGAAGGCTACATCGCTGATGGGTATACCGGCTTCAACGTCACGCACCCGCATAAACAAGCCATTGTGCCTTTCCTCGATGGGCTCTCTGATGCAGCGCGCCGGCTCGGTGCCGTCAACAACGTAGTGTACGAAGCCGGCGGTTGGGTCGGTCATAATACCGATCACAGTGGTTTTCTTGCCGGGCTGCACCGCATGCTTGCTCCCGAGGCCGCACGGGACACGGCGGTGCTCTTCGGTGCAGGTGGCGCCGGGGCCGCGGTAGCCAGCGCGCTCGTCGAATACGGTGTGCGACACCTCTATGTCATCGACACGGATGCTGGCCAGCGTCAGCGTCTGGCAGACGTGCTGACACCAGCGCTGCCGTCGGGTGTGGTTTTAGAAACCGGCGGTCCTGATAGGGCCGACGCCTGGGTGCCGGCCGCCGATGCGGTCATCAACGCGACCCCGATCGGTATGGACTATTTGCCCGGCACCCCGTTCGATACCCGGCTGCTGCAGTCGCGCCATTGGGTAGCGGACGTGATTTATCGTCCCGTGCAAACCGAGCTGCTCAACGGTGCACAACAGTTGGGCTGCATCACGGTCAACGGGACGGCGATGTTGGTCGAACAAGCCGCTGATACCTTCGAATTACAAACCGGGCTGACGGCGAATCGTCAGCGGATGCGCCAGCACCTTACTGAGACGTTGGCCGCATCGGCCAATTAACGGCGACTCTGCCAGCACCGATACATCAGGCGAAAGGACTACCGTGGCGAATTCTCGTTCCGGCGAATCTGTTGTCGAGCGTGTGGTTCGCTTGCTCAGTGCCTTTGAGCGCAGCACACCTCGTTTGACCACGAGTGCGCTGGCACGCGAGGCTGGACTACCAGCCAGTACAGCGCACCGGTTGGCCACAGAACTGTGTGAGGTTGGTCTGCTGGACCGAGATAGCTGTGGAAATTTCGGTATAGGGACCCTCATGTGGGAGCTGGCCGCGCGGTCGAATCCGCTCGAAGAATTTCGTCAAAGGGGCCGCCCGGTGCTCGAAGGGATTCAAGAAGCAGTACGACAACATGTCTCTTTGTCAGTGCCAATGTTTGAGGACTACACAGTGCTGTATTTGGAACGCATGGACAGACACGGCACGGTCGAAAACCTTGCCGAAGTTGCCGGGCGGCTCAACATGCATTCCACGTCGGCGGGATTGGCGATCCTCGCCAACGCCCCGTATCACGTCCAAGAAGAATTCTTGGCTCAAGATCTCCCGAAATCCACGGTGCGGACCGAAACGAGTCCCGGCAGAATCCGTGCCCATCTCGCGGGGATTCGCGAACGCGGTTTTGCACGACTCGCGGGAGATCTGGTGGCCGAAAATGTTGCCTATTCGGTGCCGGTGCGTGGTCAGAGTAATGCAGTGATTGGTGCGATTAGCGTGGTCACCTCTAGCGATGAAGACAATCATCAACTGATCATTCCGGTCCTGGCGGCTGCTGGGCGAGCGTTATCCCGGATGATGGGTTCCGAACATCGCCCGTATTCGGCTCGTCGTTGGCCAAAGCAGCAGCCCTAGCACGTCCGAACTATTAAGGACCGTCCACGTCAGAGGACATATCCGAAGATCAGATCCCATTGAATGGGCGGAGCGACGTTTCGGGAAGTGATTCAGCCTACAGTCGTTTGTGATGGTCGGCAAGAATAACGTCGAGCCGCCGGGAAGGGGACCACCATGCACAACAAAATGAGCGCCGTGGCGGCACCACTGCGCGTGGGGATCGTTGGTTGCGGCAATATCAGTAGTAACCACCTCCAGGCGTACGCCGAAGTTGACGGTGCTGAGGTCATCGGGGTGTGTGACGTGGATATCGCACGTGCTCGCATGACCGCGACGAACTGGAATATTGAGCACGCGGTGGATTCAGTCGAAGCGCTTCTGGCACTCGACCTCGAAATGATTTCGATTTGTACGCCACATCCCACTCATGAAGCTGTTGCGATTGCCGCGGCCGCAGCCGGTGTACACGTCCTGTGTGAAAAGCCCATCGCCGTGGATATCGCCAGCGCCCAGCGCATGGTCGATGCCTGTGCAGCCGCAGGTGTAAAACTCGGAGTCCTTTTCCAACGACGGTTCTGGCCTGCAGCGCAACAACTGCGGTCGCTGATCGACGACGGCACGCTCGGCGAACCGAAACTCGGCCACGTCGCAGTGCAGCTGTATCGCGCACCAGAGTACTATGCCGCCGATGCGTGGCGCGGAACCTGGGACGCCGATGGTGGGGGAGTGCTAATGACCCAGGCAATCCACTATCTGGACTTGTTGCAGTGGTACATGGGCCCGGTCGCCCAGGTATACGGCCGCATCAACACGTATAAACACGGCGACAACATTGACGTCGAAGACTCCGCCACTGCCGTGCTGCAATTCAGCTCGGGCGCGATGGCTACGGTCAACGCGACGACGGCGACCGATCCGGGTCTCGGTGTCCAAATTCGCCTGACCGGCTCGACAGGTGCAACCGCTGAACTCACGGAATTTCCCGAAGGCACCGACGGACGACTCACCATCCGTACGGTTGAAGACCGTATTGACGCCACCCTGGGGCATCCGGCCGATCAATACCCCAATATCGATCTGGCCCAGATCAATGGCGGGCTCATAGCGCACCATCAGGCTCAGATCGTCCAGTTTGTCGAGGCAGTGCGAGATGACCGCGCTCCTGCTGTTACCGGTACTGATGCCACCAACGCCTTGCGTATTCTGCTGGCCATCTACCACTCGGCACAGACCAACAAGCCCGTCGACTTTGCACCATTACCCGCCGCTCCGCAGGTCCCAGACGAGATGCTTGACCGTCTTGATATTGCCGCCACGCCGCTGGCCCGATAGAACACACGAAAGAGAACGCTATGAACCGAACCACCCAACCTCTTGGGCTTGCCCAACTGTCACTGCTGGATGTTGCTGCACCGCAGCTCATTCGCTTGGCCGCCGATGTCGGTTTCGACTTCATCGGGGCACGCGTCCGGGCCGTGACAGGCAACGAGCCCGTCTATGATTTTCAACCCGGTTCCCCACTGCTTGCCGAAACGCTGGCCGCCATCGATGAAACCGGAGTGACCGTCGGAGACATCGAATTTCTCTTAGTCGACGGCAGCGACCAGCGCGACGCCTGGTTGGCCATGATGGAAGCGGGCCAGGCCCTCGGAGCCAAGACCATGACCGTTGCCGCAAGCCTGGAAAACGAAGCACAGCTGACCGATCTGCTGGCACAGATGACCGAGGACGGACGGCAATTCGGGATCATGCCAACACTCGAGGCCATCTCATATCAGGCCGTGAACACGCTGCCTCAGGCAGCACGCATCGCCCGGGCCGCCGGTTGCCAACTGGTAGCCGACACCTTGCACCTGTCGCGCGTTGCAACCCCGACCGAGCAGTTAACCGAATACGCCGAACTGATCCCCATGCTGCAGCTGTGCGACGGACCGGCCAAAGTGCCGGCTGATCGTGACGGACTCGTGCTCGAATCGCGAAGCCAACGTGGCGTGCCTGGCGATGGTGAATTTGGGCTGTCTCACTACGTGGCCGCGTTGCCTGCCGAGACGCCCCTGAGCGTTGAAGCTCCCGCCGATGCCACCGTGGCACGGATTGGCCACACAGCGTGGGCTGAGACATTGAAAGCCGGACTCGACCGGGTCATCGGTGACGCCACTGCGCTGCGCGAAGCGGTCGGACAGTAAAGGAGTAATGGCATGACATCCCTGCGCCAAGACGCAACGATCCAGCTGACAGATCACCTCGCCATCCCGGCCATCGGTCTGGGGACCTGGCCCATGGAAGGCGACGAAGCTTACGACGCCGTGCTCCGTGCGATCGACAAGGGTTACCGCCACATCGATACGGCCACCAACTACAACAATGAGGACGCCGTTGGCCGCGCCATCGTCGACACCGACACAGATCGCGACGACCTCTGGGTGACCAGCAAGTTCAATCGTGATGGACATGGGCGCGACGAAGTGAAACAGGCCTACGCTGCATCATTGCAGCGCATGGGACTCGACTACTTGGATAGCTACCTCGTGCACTGGCCGAACCCAGACCAGCACAAGTTCGTCGCCGCGTGCGAAGGGCTCCAGGAGCTTGTCGATGACGGGAAACTGCGCAGCTGGGGTGTCTCGAATTTCAAACCAGCCCACCTCGATGCGGTCTATGCCGCCGGGTTGACTCCGGTCATGAACCAGGTGCAAATCGACCCCCATCACCTGCAACCAGCACAGTTGGCCCACAACGCCAAATATGAACTGATTACCGCCGCGTACAGCCCACTAGGCCGTGCCGGCGAATTCCTCGACGACCCAGCGGTTACCACCCTGGCAGAAGCATACGACAAAACCCCGGCGCAGATCGTATTGCGCTGGCACCTCGATAGCGGTCGTATTGCCGTGCCGAAATCCGCCGATGACACTCGGCAGCGTCAAAACCTTGAGGTATTCGATTTCCACCTGACGCCAGCAGAAGTTGCCGCAATTGATGCGCTCGATACGGGTGCCGGTCCGCGCCTCGACGCCGACGAATTTGGACACTAAAGGATGAACACCATGACCACCACGTCTCAAGATTTCACCGACACCACCGTCGATGTGCTCGTCATCGGCTCCGGCGCCGGTGGACTGGCAACCGCCGTCACCGCTGCTTACCATGGCCTCAGCGTGCTGGTGATAGAAAAGGCTGATGTGTGCGGCGGCGCCACCTCCTTTTCCGGCGGCTGGGCATGGACGCCCGGCAACTCACTTGCCAAAGCCGACGGCGTGCATGAAGACACCGAGACCTTCCGCACGTACCTGCGCAATGCGATCGGTGAAGACTACGACGAAGATCGGGTGGATGCCTTCCTCGAAGCCGTGCCACACATGGTGGATTTCTTCCAATATCGCACCTCCCTGCAATTCACCCCCGGCACAGCGATCAAGGACATCTACGGTGACCTTCCTGGCGCCGGGACCGGGCATCGCTCTGTTGGTCCGGCACCCTACGACGCACGTGAAATCCGACCAGAGCTCCGCAAAAAAATGCGGCACCAGCTCTATGCCACCAGCTTTTTGGGTATGGGCATTATGGCCGGTGATGACCTCAAGAAGTTTTTGTCAGCCTCTCAGGGCGCGGTCACCGGGTTGGTCCATGCGACGAAACGCGTGACCCGCCATTTTGCTGATTTGGCCTTCCACCAGCGCAATATGCAGTTGGTCAACGGGACGGCTTTGACTGCACGGTTGATGAAATCAGCCGACGATCTCGGGGTCGAATTCCGAGTCGCCACGAGTGCCGAAAAACTGTTGACCGATGCCACGGGCGCAGTGACCGGCGCTGAAGTCGTATCCGGCACCAACCGATACACGGTCACCGCGAATGCCGGCGTCGTCCTCGCCACGGGTGGGTTCGCACAGAATGTTCGTCGTCGGGCGGAGTTGTTCCCCAACACCCCGACCGGCCAGGCACACTGGACCCTGACGCCACCAGAAGCGTCCGGCAGCGGCCTGGATATGGCTCTGGAAGTCGGTGCGAAATTCAATACCGATGTCGCATCACCGGCTGCATGGTGTCCTGTCTCTTTGATCAAATATCCGAATGGCACGACCGGCACGTTCCCACACATCATGGATCGTGCCAAACCGGGCAGCATCGGTGTGCTGGCCAACGGCAAACGCTTCGTCAACGAAGCCAACGGTTACTACGATTACGTTGCCGCTATGTTTGACAACACCGCAGATGGCGAAGAGGCCGCCTCCTGGCAGATTGCCGACTCGCGCTACGTGCGGAAGTATCCATTGGGCATGGCCAAACCACTCCCGGTACCGCTGACCCCGTATATCGCCAACGGCTACCTCATCAAGGCCAACACGCTGGCAGAACTCGCGGAAAAGTGCGGTATCGATGCCGATAACCTCGAGTTGACAGTTGCCCAATTCAACGTCAACGCCCGTGCAGGTGTTGATCCTGAGTTCGGACGCGGAGCAACGGCTTTCAACCGCTCGGGCGGCGATCCGAAGGTCGGACCGAACCCCAGCCTTGCCCCAATCGAAAAGGGACCGTTCTATGCGGTCAAGGTTCGCCCCGGCTCCTTCGGCACCTTCGCGGGCATCGACGTCGACTCCTCGGCTCGAGTACTCTCCGAATCCGGAGAAACGATTGAGGGGCTATTTGCCGTCGGCAACGATCAAGTTTCGGTCATGGGTGGGCACTATCCCGCCGGTGGTATCAACCTCGGGCCCGCACTGACCTTTGGTTATGTAGCCGCACGCGAGCTGGCAGGCGTCAGCGACTACGAAGTCACCCACCCGGTGATTCACTAAACCTTCCGATACGCACACCGCGTATCGGTCAGCAACATCAACAGATACAGGAGTTCAGTTATGAACATCTATGCAATCAACTACAACTACGACGACGCGACCGCAGCACAGCGCGACGAAATCCGCCCGGTTCACGTCGAATTCCTCAAGAGCCAGTTCGAAGCCGGTCGACTGCTCGCCTCGGGCCCGGTCGATGACGGTGCCGGTGCACTGTTGATCATCACCGGTGAAGACGAAAACGATGCACTGCAGTTGATGGACAACGATCCATACACCAAGAACAACCTCATCGCCGAACGCGGCATCCGCAAATGGGGCGTCTTCTTCGGCAAAGAAAAACTGCTCGGCGAATAATTTAGGAGGAAGGGATCCCCTATGCTTCGCGCTCATACCGTTGCTCGACGCACCATCGAACTTCGTGAGGAACCTGATCCGGTCGTAACCGACGGTCACGCTCTGGTTCGGGTGCACCACGTAGCCCTGTGCGGCACCGATCACTCCATCTGGGACGACAACTACCCGACAGAACTCCCCATGGTCCAAGGCCACGAGTTCGTTGGCGTGATCGAACAGATCGATGCACAAGCCTCCGATCTGGCCGTTGGCACTCCGGTCGCTGTGAGTCCGATGGTCTACTGCGGCACATGCGGCCCGTGTGCAGCGGAGCGCTATAACGTGTGCGAAACCATTTCGTGCCTGGGCTGCTATGAGGACGGCGCACTGGCTGAACTCATCGCGATGCCGGTCGAAAAGCTCCACCCGCTACCGTCGGACATGCCGCTACGGTTAGCCGCGCTAGGGGAACCCGGATCGATCGCCATGCAAGCCGTCAACCGCGGCACTCCACAGCCCGGCGAAACCGCACTGGTGCTGGGCTGTGGTCCGATCGGTCTGCTGGCCACCTTGTTTTTGACCGAACGCGGCGTCAAGGTCATCGCGTCTGATCTGGACGAACACCGCATGCAGTTGGCCCGTGACTTCGGTGCGGTCGCTACCATTGCCGCAGGTACCGACCCATTTCTCGATACCGCCGGTGCCGATGTGCTGGCGGAGCATTGCCCGTTGGGTGGCCCCACGCTGGTCATCGAAGCAACCGGTGTGCCGGTCAGTTTTGAAAATGCTGTGCGCCTTGCCGCGCCGACCGCGCGCGTTGTTCAGGTGGGTATCTCCACTGCGGTGGCCGCACTGTCGATGCGCGACGTACCCTTCAAAGAGCTCGACATCCGTGGGAGCCGCAACTCGCTGAACCTCATCCCCCAAGCGCTCGAAGTGCTCAATTCCCGCCAGGACCTGGCGTATAAGTTGATCACGCACAGCTTCGGCGTAGGACAGTTGTCCGAGGCCTTTGAAACCATGGAAGATCCGACGGCACAGGTCGGCAAAATCATTATCGATATGCCGGTGGCCAACCAGGCCAACGCTGACGAACAATTTCTCGAGGTCAATTACTCATGATACGTACCGAAGAATCTGCTTTTACCCAACCGAGCGAACTGGCAGACCGCTACGACGTGGTGGTCATGGGCTCGGGTGCTTCCGGCCTGACCGCCGCCGTCCGCGCAGCTCACGATGGCCTGCGGGTCGTCGTGGTCGAAAAAGACGCCAAACTTGGCGGTACAACTTCCGCGGGTGGCGGTGTGATTTGGGCTCCCGCCAACCACCTCGGTGCTGCTGCAGGTTATGAGGATTCCGAACAAGCAGGTATCGATTATCTGACGGCCGCGGCCGGCGACATCATGGAACCCGACGACATCGCCTGGTATGTCACAACCAGTGGCGAAGCCGTTCGGTTCTTGGACGCCCACACGCGAGTGGAGCTGCTGCCGCTGACCCGACCCGATTACCACATGGAATGGCCAGGAGCGGCAGCCGGTGGTCGTAGCCTCGATAATGCTGCGTTTCGTGCCGACGACTACCCGGAAATCGCCGAGGTACTGCGCCAGCCCACATACTTTCCATTATTGACCATGGTCGAACGCGATGACCTCAACGGTCGCGCACCGGACCCTGCGCTGCTCAACGAACGTGCCGAGGCCGGGGTTCGCACCATGGGTGGTGCGCTGGCTGGCTCATTGACTGCCAGCGCACTGGATGCCGGGGTCGACATCGTGTTGGGCACGCCCGTGACCGATCTGCAACGTGGTCAAGATGGTTGGAGCGTCACCCTGGATGAGGCTTTCGTGGTGCGCACGGGGGCCGTGGTGATCGCTTCGGGTGGGTTTGAATTCAACCCGCGGCTTCGCGAAACGTTCCTGCCCTTGGATGTCACCCCCATCGGTGCTCCGTCAAATGAAGGTGACGGGCTCGAATTGGGCATGGCTGCCGGTGCCAGCCTACAGGACATGACGGCGGTGTGGGGCGTGCCGATCATTAATGCTCAGAATCAAACCTATGATGGCAAACCGACCGGACGCATGGGCAACGTAGAGATGACCCTACCCGGGTCGATCTCTGTCAATCAGGCCGGTCGCCGATTCGTCAACGAAGCGCTGAACTATCACGACGCGGCGCGGGTCTTTGCCAATATCGACCCGAATACCAGCAAGGCCGAAAACAACCCGGCCTGGTTGGTCTTCGACCACACATTCATGTGCAAATATCCGGTCGCCGGATCAACCCCCGGAGACGCACCAGACTGGATGCTGTCGGCATCCACTTTGGCCGAGTTGGCTGAGCTCACCGGTATCGAGCCCGAACAGCTGGCCGAAACGGTTGAGCAGTTCAATGCCGATGCCCGCACCGGTGTCGACACCGCGTTTGGTCGCGGCTCGACTGCACAGGATCGCCACCTCGGCGATGCTTCAGTGGAACCAAACCCGTGCATGGCCCCGTTGGAGACCGGCCCGTACTATGCTGTGCCATTGCATGCCGGGGCGCTGGGCACCAGCGGTGGGCTGGCCACCAACCACGACGGCCAAGTGCTCGACCGGTTCCAAGAACCCATCGCCGGACTGTATGCTGCTGGCAACGTATCCGGCGGGGTATTCCGCAACACCTATCCGGGCGGTGGCGCAACCTTAGGTTCTGGCGTCACTCGCGGATTTGCCGCCGGTAGTCACATCGTCTCGGTGTTGGCGCCGGTCGCGTCCTAGCCCGAACACACTCATGACCGCAACGGCCCGGAAAACTCGGGCACCGTTGCGGTCATTGTGTTTTAACGCCGATATTATGGAACGTTCGAAGAGAATCGACTAGTATTCTTTAGCTCAGATTTGCGGCGTTTACTCATCTGCCGCAGTGGAGGGAATAGCAGCGCAGCCGCAGAAACGATAAACAGAATCATAGCGATTGGGCTCTGCAGAAATGATTCCCAACCACCTCCGATCAATGTACGTCGTAGGTTCGATTCTGCGAGAGGTCCGAGAATAAGACCTAGGACGGTTGGTCCTGCTGGGAATCCAAAACGCAGCATAAACAACCCAATTAACCCCATGATTAACATGACAGCGACATCAAAGACAGAATTGCTAATCGAATAGGTCCCTACCATACAGAACACAAGAATGATGATCCATAAGTACGCTTGATTTAGTTCAAGTAATTTCACCATCGACTTCATTCGCAGCAATGAGAGCGCCAAAGACAGCACCGTCGCGATCGTCAAGATTGCGACCAGCGAGTAGACCATCGATGGATCCGACGCGAACAGTCCAGGGCCCGGCTGGATACCCCAGATCATCATGGAACCAATGAGCACTGCCATAACGGAGTCTCCTGGAATGCCCAATGCCATCGTCGTCGTGACGGACCCGCCAAGCGTGGTCGTTGTTGAAGTATCTCCAGCCATAAGGCCTTCAACGGACCCTTTGCCAAATTCGTCTTTATTTTTCGACATCCGACGTGCGTTGTCCCAGCCAATAATCCCTGAAATATCGCCACCCACGGCAGGCACTAGCCCGATAACTGAACCAGTAGCTGCACCAACCGCTGTGGGTTTAGCCAAACGCTTGGTTGTTGTTTTGTCTGGCCACCACTGACCCATTTGAGCAATGGGTTTGAGCTGCGAAGCGCGGGGGTTATGTGTGAGCATTTGATTCAGCACCTCGGCAACACCAAACACGCCGATGATGACTGGGATGAATGGGACCCCTGAGTTTAACTCGAGAACATCCATAGTGAAACGTGCATCGCCGGATACCGGATCGCGGCCAACGGCTGCTAAAAATAGACCGAAGCAGCCCGCAATGAGCCCTTTGATGATGCGTCCTGATGATACGCCGATCATCATGGTCAGCCCGAAGACGACGAGTGCAAACAGCTCGGCGGGGCCGAACGCGCGAGCGAATCGTGCCAACGGGATAGCTATGAGCGCTAATAGAACTACACCAACGAGCATCCCAAAGGCTGACCCGAAAGCCGAAATTGTCATTGCGAGACCTGCGCGGCCTTGTTTTGCTAATGGATAGCCATCAAATGTAGTTGAAATCGATGCCGGTGTACCGGGTGTATTTATGAGGATGGCTGGAACGCGATCGCCGAATTGTGCGGCCACATAGATGGTCAGCAGTACTGAAAGTCCCTGCATGGGTTCCAGCGTGAGCGTGAACCCTGAAGCCAGAGCCACGGCCATGGTCGCGGTGACGCCGGGAAATGCCCCGACGAGCATGCCGACGGGCATCCCCAGTCCGATGTAGAGCAGAGTGTCGAGCTGTAAAATGATGCCAAAGCCGTCTAACACAGCATTAGCCGTGACGACTGAAGGTCCGAAGAATTCAAGAAAGTTTGTCATAGCAAGTTAGGAGTCTTTCAGCCGAGGGGAACCCGGAGCAGAATAACGAATAGCACGTGCAGCACCGCTGCAATAATGCCGGGGAATACCAACAAGAGTTTCCAGTCTCGGAACCCAAAGAGCAATAATAAAAGAACGATAGTGACAAATGTGATGAGCCATAGTTGCAAAACGTTAAACATCGCCAAGTAGCAAATGAGAACTACCAGGGTGATAGCCAAGCGACTAAGACCCCACCCCGTGACGGGATTGGGTAGATCCTTGGTTTCGCGAGCGGGGAGAACATTGGTTGTCACCAGTAATACGCTTAGAAAATCCGCCGATAGGTGCTGTTGTTAGGGTTTTCGATCGGGCCGATTGTCCCAGCGGTGGGTGACCCATGCTTGGCGGATCAGGCGTCGGATGATGATGACCGAGTTGGCTAAGGCAATAAATGCGTCGTTGACGCAAGCTCGGCGTTCGGTGCAGATCAAGAGTTTTTTGAAGCCTCGGGTGTGCCAGGCATTGGTGCGTTCCACGACCCAGCGGGCGCCGGTTTGCAACGGTTCGCCCTTGGTGCTGATCTGCCAATCACAGCCCAACTCGGTCAGCAGTCCACGGGTTTTAGCCGAGTCATAGCCGGCGTCGAGGTGTACCGTGATGTGGTCTGGTAAGTGGAATCCAAACCGCGATAATTTCTCCAACGTGGGCTGCAGTAGCGGTGAATCGTTGCGGTTGGCTGGGGCCGCTACACAGCCAATGGGGATACCGTTGCCATCGGTCAAAACGGATCGTTTGGTGCCTTGCTTGCCCCGGTCTACCGGGGATTTGCCTGCGATTTCACCACCACAGGGGGCTTTGACGATGCATCCATCGACGCACAGATTTTCTAGATCAAGGCCTTCAATTCGATCGTAGGCTTCCAGACAGATCTGCTCCAAATTTTCGAAGATTCCTGCAGCGATCCACTCGTCGCGGCGGCGTCGGATCGTGGTGGCTGAGCAGGTGCTGTCGCTGATTTTTTCGTAGGCGGCACCTAACACCAGTACCTGGATGAGTTTGTCGAAAATCACCCGGTCGGCGACACGTGGCCGGTGACAGCCCAATGGATGATGATCCACGATTGGTGGGATCAGCGCTTCAAATTGGTCCCACAAGGGGTCCATGATGAATAATGGAAGGGCAGGCATAGGGATCTCCTGGCAAACGATGAATTCTGAACAAATCCATGTTTAACAGGCCCTATGCCTGCACTATATTTAAAGACTATTAATGACGAGCCGACAACGCCCTATTGGCGGATTTTCTTAGACAAATAAGTCCCCAAGCAAGCAAAGTTGGCCAAAAGCGGGGCCCTAGCTCGCCTATGTCGCGAACAACAATATCCTGAGTAGCTATGAGCAGGATGAGACCGCCACTCAATGATACGACGACGGCGATCCACTCGCGGACCCGGTTGGCGCGCTTAGTGGGCGAAACCGGAGGTGTAGGAGCCACCTCTGCGCCGGATGGGTCAGCAGGTGGGTCTTGTTCTATAGAGTCCTTGCCGACCATGATTTATCGATTCTTCCGAGCTTCGTTACTCACCCTGAGCGAGACGGATCCATGCCTCGTGACGTTCGTCTTCTTCAGCGATGAACTCAGCAAACTCTTCTGGGTTGGTTGCTACTGGAATGAGATTCGATGATTCAATCGTCTCCTCATAGTCCTCGCTTGCCGCAGCGCTCTGAATTGCTGTCGATAAAGTATCGACAACATCCTCGGGGGTGCCAGCTGGAACTACGAGCCCAGTGAAAGACGAATTTTGTACATCAATGCTGAGTTCTTCTGTGGTTGGTACGTCAGGGAGCTCTTCTAAGCGCTCGTCGGCGAGGACTGCTAGGTAGCGCATATCGCCACCGTCGACCTGAGCTTTCTGTGAACCTACGGCGTCGATAGAGAAATCAACGTCGCCTGCACGCGCGAGTTTGGAATGGAACTGCAGGTAATTGGACCGTTTATTCCGACTTTGGAGCAGGGCCACGTAGCGGCCGCTTTTGCTCTTCAGCAAGACTCAACCGCCATAATGGGATTAACGATCAGCTGGCAATTGTTATCATTCAATACTTGTTGGCTCAGGGGTACGAAGTGCCAAGAGATTTTTCGGTCACAGGTTTTGATAACACGCAAGCGGCGGAAATTATCCACACGGGCTTGACATGTCTGAATGCGCCGTTGCGACTCGCGGGACATAAAGCTGTTGATTTGTTGTTTGAACATTTGGCCGGAAGCAGGACTCCGCAGTCGGTTCGGTTGAACGCTGACTTGGTCGTGCGTGGGTCGACCGGTCAGGCGCCAGTCTCTTAGCGTTATCTGAACGCTGCTTCCGCGCGTATACCTGGGCGCGCGGAGTCGTCGCCGTGTCTGGACAAGACTCGGCTCAGGAATATTGCAGGGTTGGCCTATTAAGCCAGCCCGAGCTCAGTGACTGTGTCTCGTTCTTCGGATAGCTCGGTCGCGCTGGCATCCATCTTTGCCCGGCTGAAATCGTTGATCTCAAGATCGTGGACGATCTGCCAGTTGCCGTCTTGGGTGGTGACCGGAAACGAATACATCAAACCTTCTGGTATCCCATAGGAGCCATCGGAAACTACGGCCATCGAAACCCAATCACCTTCTGGGGTGCCGTGCAGCCAATCACGGGCAGCATCGATCGTGGCTGAAGCAGCTGAGGCCGCCGATGATGCGCCTCGAGCCTCAATAATGGCCGATCCGCGTTGGGCTACCGTGGGGATGAAATCATCTTCAATCCAGTGTTGCTCTACCAACTCTGCTGCACTGTGACCATTGATCTTGGCGTGATAAATATCTGGATACTGCGTTGCCGAATGGTTGCCCCAGATCGTCATGTTCGTGATCTCGTCGACCCTGGATTGGGTTTTGCGGGCCAGCTGCGCGAGGGCGCGGTTGTGGTCGAGTCGGGTGAGCGCACTGAAGCGTTCGGCCGGGATGTCCGGGGCATTGTTCATCGCGATCATCGCGTTCGTATTCGCCGGATTGCCGGTGACGCCGATGCGAACGTCCTCGGCTGCGACCTTGTTCAGTGCCTTGCCCTGTTCGGTAAATATCGCACCGTTGGCATCCAGCAGATCCTTGCGTTCCATTCCCTTGCTTCGTGGGCGGGCTCCGACCAGCAGGGCGAGGTTTGCGCCATTGAAAATATGCTCGGCGTTATCACCAAGTTCTACGGAATCCAACAGTGGGAAAGCGCAATCGTCGAGTTCCATAGCGACGCCTTCAAGCGCTTGCATGCTCGCCGGGATCTCTAAGAGACGTAACTGGACGGGAACATCTGGCCCAAAGAGCGCACCGGATGCGATGCGAAACAGCAGGCTGTAGCCGATTTGGCCAGCTGCGCCGGTGATGGCAATTTTTACCGGGGTGGTCATGTTCAAGCTCCTTACATCGAAAGCTATGTCTCAGCTTACGCTGGGTGACCAAAAAGCTGACTACTGTCAGCATTGAACTCGAAACAGCGCAGACATCAACGGCTTCCTCAGATGACTTCATGTCGAGTTATCCACAAAGGGCGCTGGCATAGTTTCATATCGGGGCAGAATGTCATAGATTCGCTGGCATATACGGTGATTCATAGGCACAATGGGAGTATGCACATGCCGGTTGAAGTGATCGAGACCATCATTATCGCCGCCAGTTTGTTGATAACTCTTGGCGGTGGGTTTTATGCTGGTTTCGCATGGTTGATTCGACGCAGTGATGCTCAAACGGTCCAGGAGCGGACCATGCTCATGGCCAAAATCGATGAGGTGGGGTCACAGGTTGCCCGGGCGCAGGCAAACACCGATGCACGGTTTGACAAGGTAGACGAGCGTTTCGATCGCATGGGCGAGCGAATTCATGACGTCCAGACAGAACTGACCGAGGTTAAGATTGCGGTCGCACGCTTTGAAGGTCCTCTGCAGCGACTTATTGTTCCCCGCTGACCTTTCTATTGGGCAGGTGTCGCGGATTGCTGCTTGCGCGCGTATGCTCGCGCTGCCCGCACCCTGTCCCCACATCGAGTCGAGCACCAACGACGCCGAGCGTGTGTGCGCACATAGAATCGATCGCACGGTGCGGATTCACACTGGGTTAGCAGGTCACTGTGTTCACCGGTGAGTAGCGCTGCTGCATCGTCGCTGACCAGGGCCATAGCGTGCTCAACCAGTTGGGTAACCGGGTGGATATGCTGGCGGTAAAATCCCTGCTGCTGATCATATTGTAACTCTGAGGCACTCGAAATCTTCTGCATCGAGTTGTTGACGGCTGCCAACACTGTGTCGGCAGGGACAGCGCCGCGAACTTTCGCGCTGAATAATTCCCGCAAGTGGACACGCAGCCCAGTCAACTGGTTCTAGCAATACGGCAGTAATTGGGTATCTTCGGGCACCAACGCATGACTGATGAGCCAGCCGGTGGCATCTTCTGGGCTGGCCAAACCGTCTTCGATTTCTTCGCCGGGCAACGTCACCACGGTGTTGGCCAGCTCGAGACTCACATACTGATCCGACCCGGGTGCGGGAAATAACGTAGTCATACCATCACGCAATAGAGTTACTTGTACCGTGAGGATTTGAAGTTGGAATCAACGCAACAGACCAGTACTGCGCCGTTCACTCTGTCGGTACTCGACAATGCACATACTGCCGTAGGGCAAACCGTGGAGGATGCCTTTGGCGAAGTGATCAACCTGGCTAAGGTCGCAGACCAGCTGGGGTATCAGCGGTTCTGGATGTCAGAGCACCACGCGATGCCCGGCGCTTCGACGTCGTCGCCGTAGCTCATGCTGGCTCGATTGATCGGCGAAACCACTAACATCCGCCTCGGGGCAGGTGGCGTCATGCTGCCGAACCACGCGCCACTGTTGATAGCTGAGCAGTTCGGCATGCTCAATGCGATGGCTCCGGGTCGCATCGACCTTGGGTTGGGTCGACCCCCAGGTACAGATATGGCCACCGCAGCAGCCTTGCGTCGTCATAAACATGCCAACGACAACTTCGGCGAACAGGTGGATGAGCTGCTGGGTTTCTTGCGCGCTGACTTCCCGTCAGGGCACCCATACCAGCACGTCCATGCCGTGCCGGGGCCATGGCAGAATGTCGAAAACCGCGTGCCAGCCGCAGGCCTTAGTCCAGAAGAGTGGATTCTGGGCTCCTCGACCTTCTCCATACACTTGGCCGCCGAGCTCGGACGCCCCTACGCCTTCGCTTTGCAGTTTGGCGACGCAGATGCCGTCAGCGCACTGCGTCTCTACCGCGAGCAGTTCCAACCTTCTGAAGTCCTCGCTGAACCCTATGCGCTGGTGAGTCTTGGGGTAGTGGCTCACGACGATCCGCATGAAGCTGCGCTCCAGGCGCGTACCGCTGGGATGGCCATGTTGCGGATGTTTAAGCGCGAGTCTTACAGTCTCCTGCCGCCCGAAGAGGTAGCAAACTACCCGGCAACGCTCAATGAGCGCCACGTCCTGGACGTTTACGATAAGCGGTTCGTCAATGGTACGGGCGCCACCGTTGCTGCTGCGCTAGATCGGCTCTATGAGCAGACCCAGGCCGATGAAATCATGCTTGTGACCATGGGCTCGTCGCGCGCCGTGCACGTGCGCACCATCGAGCTCATCGCGCAGCATTATCAGCTCGGTGTTGGCGTCAACAGCTAGGAGCCGGTGGGGCGGAGGGTCACTACACCGGCCGCCCTCAGGTTGTGGCGTTCTAAGTGGTGCCGAACTGAGGTACGAAAGTTCAACTCAGCAAAGTACGGCATGACGTAGTTGTATGTTCGTGGACACGTATATAAGGTACAGCTCATGAAGAACATACGTCAGGGGGCCATGTCATGTTGAAATCTCGTCGGCTGAGCGTCGCGGTTCTTAGCACGGCGGCTGTGCTCGTCTTCGCCAGCTGTGCTGGGAGCCCCACACCAGAAGCACAGGGCAATGAAGAGCTGACCGTCTATGCAACGACCGGGTACCTCGCCGATGCCGTCGAAAATATCGCGCCTGACGCAGAGGTCATCACGATGGTTGGGCCCGGCGGCGATCCGCATACCTACCAGCCCTCCACCCAAGACATTCAAACCATTGAAGAATCCGACGTCGTCTTGTGGAACGGTTTGCACCTGGAAGCACAAATGATCGATATCTTGCAGGCCCAGGGGGACAGTCAGCTAGCTGTAGCTGATCAATTACCCGAAGACATATTGTTGTCCTGGCCCGAAACTGATGACCGGGGCAACGCCCTCCATGATCCACACGTGTGGAACAGCCCGGAAGCCTGGTCGCTGGTTGTCGACCACGTCGCCGAAAAACTCGCGGCCGCGGATCCAGAGCATTCAGAGGATTACCGTGCCAATGCGGAAACGTATCAGCAAGAGATTGCCGATACCGCTGCGGAGGTCGAGGACTTGTTGGCGGATGTGCCTGAGCCTCGCATGCTGATTACAGGTCACGATGCGTTCAACTATTTCGGCGAAACCTATGATCTGGATGTTCGCGCCACCGACTACGTGTCCACCGAAGCGGCGCTGAGCGCCAGCGAGCTCTCGGAACTGGCCGATCTGACTGCTGATCATGAAGTTCCGGTGATCTTCCAAGACAACCAGGCCAACCCGCAGGCGATCACCAGTTTGCAGGAAGCAGTACGAGACCGGGGTTGGGAAGTCGAGGTCTCCAACCAGGAACTGTACGCCGATTCTCTGGGTGCCGAAGAGGGCGTCGAGACGTACCTCGGTGTATTTGAACACAATGCCAATGCGATTGCCGATGCGCTGGGAGAAGGCACCGAATGACCAACCTTGCATGCGCAACACAGAACCTCGCGGTGGCGTATCGAGCCGAGCCGGTGCTCTATACGGTGGATTTCCAAGTGCCGGATGGTGCGGTCATGGGGATTGTCGGTCCTAACGGGGCCGGAAAATCCACACTCATTAAGGCTATGCTTGGTTTAGTGAAGCCGCTGACCGGTAGTGTCGAGTTCTTCGGTCAGCCGGTTGCCAAGATGCGTCAACGGGTCGGATATATGCCTCAATCCACATCGGTGGATTGGGATTTCCCGACCACGGTCATCGATGTGGTCACGATGGGCACCTACGGTTCGCTTGGGTTGTTTCGGCGCCCCAGAGCAAAACACCGCGCATTGGCTTACGACGCGTTGGAGCAAACCGGAATGGCGGAACTTGCCCGTCGCCAGATTGGTGAGCTCTCCGGCGGGCAACGTCAGCGCGTATTCTTGGCGCGTGCCCTCGTGCAACAGCCAGACCTGTACTTCCTGGATGAACCATTTCAAGGCATCGACGCCCGATCCCAGCAGTCGATGGTCGAGGTACTTCGTGCGCTGCAGGCGAGTGGCAAAACCATCGTCATCGTGCACCACGATCTGGCGACCCTGGCTGACTACTGCGATCACGTGACCCTGCTGAACCGTCGTATCGTAGCCCACGGGGCCGTCGAGGACGTCTTCACGCGCGATAATATTCGCACGACATATGATGTGACCGATGACAGTGCCGCGTTTCTGGAGTCCATCCGATGAGTCTCATCGAGTTCTTCGGTAACCACACCTACCGCATGGTGTTCTTCGGGACCATGGTCATTGGAATTGTGGCCGGTGCACTCGGCAGCTTCGCGTATCTGCGAAAACAATCATTGATTTCGGATGTCATTTCCCACGCAGCGCTCCCGGGTACCTTGTTGGCGTTTCTCACTGCCGTCACCGTGCTCGGTATCGACGGGCGCAATATGATCGGACTGATCATCGGGGCGATGGTGGTAGGTACCATCGCGGCGTTATTCGCCAACGCCGTCACCAGGGCCACAAAAATACGGATCGACACGTCGATGGCGGTCACCCTGACGGTCTTCTTCGGCGCCGGAATGCTGTTGATGCGTGTGATTTCTGACGGCGCGTTTCCTGGCAAAGGCGGGATTCAGGACTACCTGTTTGGTAACGCCTCTGTGATGACCGTTTCTGACCTGCGAGCCAGCGTGATCGTCGGTGGGATTGCCCTGGTTATCATGCTGCTGTTTTTCAAAGAGTTCGCGCTGCGCAGCTTTGATCCGCAGCATGCCACCGTGCTGGGCCTGAATGTCCGACTCATCGACACGTTGACGTTCACTGCCATCGTGTTGGCTATCGTCATCGGTGTGAAATCAGTAGGCCTTGTCCTGATGGTGGCCTTTATCGTCACACCGCCTGCTGCCGCACGCCAATGGACCAAAAGTCTCGGCGCGGTGGTCACGCTTTCGGCCATCTTCGGAGCCGTCGGTTCAGGCGTGGGTGCATACTTGTCGATCGCCATGGTCAACGCTCCCCACCGGTCCGCTGATCGTGTTGACCCTGTTCGCCATCTTCGTTGTGTCGCTCGTGTTCTCTCCGCAACGCAGTATCGTCACGACGGCGCTTGCTCGAGTTCGCGCTCGCAGAGACCTTCGACGCGCATTGGAGACCGCATGAGCTTCGTCGTCGGGACGGCCTTGTTAGCAGTGGTCACTGCCGTGGCCTGTGCGCTGCCGGGTGTCTTCGTGGTCCTGCGCAAGGGATCAATGCTTGTGGACGCGATCGCGCACGCGGTATTCCCCGGTATCGTCGTAGGATACGCCCTCACCCAAAACTTTGATTCACCGGTGTTGATCCTTGGCCCGGCACTGGCCGGGCTGATCGTGGTGGCAGGTGCTGAGGCACTAAACCGCACCGGGCTGCTCAGCGGGGACTCCCCGCAGGGGCTGATTTTTCCGGCGCTCTTTTCCATTGGCGTCATCATGGTGACAACACAGTTCGCAAATATTCACCTGGACACTCACATGGTGCTGGCCGGAGATCTGAATCTTGCTGCATATGAGCAACTCGAGATTGGTGGGGTAGCTGTCGGGCCCCAATATCTCTACGTCATGATCGGTATGCTTGTGGTGAATGCCGTGTTCCTGTCGGTGTTTTATCACCACCTGAAAGTGACTACTTTTGATTCCCAGTTTGCGTCGAGTCTTGGTATTCGGTCGAATGTGGTCAACATGGCGTTTATGTTTTTGGTGTCCGTGACGGTCACAGCGGCATTCAACGCCGCAGGAGCCATCCTGGTGATCGCACTGATGATTACCCCACCGGCAACCGCATATTTGCTGTCCAACAATCTGCCCACGATGATCGGCATCACGGTCGTGGTCGCGATCGTCGGCGCCCTGGTCGGTTTCGGCGCCGCCTACGTACTCAATGCTGCGACCAGCGCAGCCATGTCCGTGTTGTATGGAATCTTTTTTGTGCTCGCCATCGGCCTTGAGCGGTTCCGGCGGCGGCGTCGACAACGGGCGTCACAAGGAGAGCTTGTGGTCAGCCCCACAGTTTGAAACCTCAGGGCATTGGGTGCCACGAGGGTGACATTGCTTTAAAATCGTAGTGTTGTCATGCGATTGGTGACCTTTATGCGTACTTTGCAAGTAGTATACCTAGCCCAACATCATGTTGTGGTGTATCCACTCATGTTGGTGTGACTATACGCGCGAGGTTTGTTGAGCTAACATAATAATCAAGCCTGCTTACCTATAGTTCAAGGAGCCATCATGATTGAAGCCTGGATGTCCGCTGACGATATTGCTGAACACCTCGGGGTCACAAAGCACACCATTTATGGTTGGATCAATGACCGCTCCATGCCCGCCCATAAAATTGGCCGTCTCTGGAAGTTCAAGGCCTCTGAAGTCGACGAGTGGGTGCGCACTGGTGGCGCTGCAACGGTTGAAGACGAAGAAGGCTAAGAGACGTTTTTGAACATCAAAAAATCCCGGTCTGTACGTTGAGTGTACAAACCGGGATTTTCTTTGTGCTTATTCAGCGCTATTGAGTGGCTGTGGTGTGGGGTTTGTCCACGGGTCCTCAACCGGCTGGGAGAGACGCCATACAGCGTAGGCTGCACCAGCGGCAGCAACGGTAATACCAACGACGACGAGTCCACGACGGGACTTCTTCTTGCGCTTGGCCTGTTTTTTCAGTTGCTTTTCGGCATCCTGGGCCCAGTTCTTTGCGGCCTTCTGGAGGCGACGACCGGATTTCTTATCACCGGTCACACGAGTAATGGTGTCATTCACAAAGGCTGGCAGCTCGGCATCCTTGATGACCTCTGCGCTTCGACCGGCAACCGGAGCAAGTTGGCCTGCGGCGGTCGGGATGTATTCGTCCTGAACCTTCTGTTGGAAGTTCGTTGCGGCGTCGCCAACTTTATGTGCTGCATCCGAAATCTTGTGCGACACAGCATCTACCATTGGAGCGGCACGATCGGCGGAGTCCTGCCAAACGTTTTCTGCCCAGCCGCGAACCTGTGCCGCGGTGCCTCCCGACGGTGCTTTGGACTTGGATCGTCCGAACATATATACCTCCATAATAGGGAATGACTACAGTCTAGATTACGCGGTTGGGTTTGTCGTTGCCACGATCTGACTGCTTCGGGTCGTATTTCTTTAGGCCATCGGCGAATGAATACGTACTCGCACTGACTCAAGACTGTGTCGGGGGCTCAGATGATGACAGAATAACCTCATGAGTATTGCTACACATAAAGCTGTTATCAAAACCAACCGCGGCGATGTTGTCGTCGAACTCTTCGGCAACCACGCCCCTAAGACCGTCAACAACTTTGTTGGTCTGGCAACCGGTACCCAGGAATGGACCGATCCAGCCATCGGCGAGAAGAAGAATGGTGTGGCCCTCTACGATGGCACTATCTTCCACCGCATCATCTCCGACTTCATGATCCAGGGCGGTGACCCACTGGGCAAAGGTATCGGTGGACCCGGCTACCAGTTCGAAGACGAATTCCACCCGGAACTCGACTTCAACGACCCATACAAGCTGGCCATGGCCAACGCTGGTCCAGGCACCAACGGCTCACAATTCTTCATCACCTCGGTTGCAACACCATGGCTGCAGAATCGCCACACCATCTTCGGTGAAGTCATTGACCCTGACTCGCAGAAACTGGTGGACGAACTCAACACCGTGCCAACCGGCGCACAGGATCGTCCGGTCAACGATGTCGTCATCGAAACCATCGAAATCACCGAACTCTAAACCCTTTAGAAAGCACGATATATGTCATCCGGTCCCTCGTTTGGTGCCTATCACGATCCCTCGGCTGAACAGCCGGTGTGTCCCCGGCACCCAGATCGGGTGACATATATTCGATGCCAACGCTGCAACCAGCCGGTCTGCACCGACTGCCAGCGACCCTCTCAAGTCGGCGTGCTCTGCGTCGACTGTGTGCGCGAACATCAGCGTGCACTGCCCCGTGAACAACGGGCCCCAAAATTTACTGACCGCCGCGGGCACGCGATCCCGTTGGCGACGTACATCATTCTCGGCCTCACCGTGCTCGTTTACGCGCTGCAGTGGGCCGGCGAACTCATCCCGGCGTTCCCGCCAATCTACGAACTGTTCTTGTATTCCCCGCTGCATACGTCATGGGTAGCGCTTGAGGTAGCCCAGGTGACCGGGCAGTCGTTGTTCCAGCCATGGCGAATGCTCACCTCGGCGCTCGTGCATTCTATGGGCTCACCGGTCCACCTGCTCTTGAACATGGCGGTGCTGTGGATGATCGGCCGCCAGATCGAACAGTACCTCGGCGCCGCAAAATTCGTTGCGCTCTATGTGCTATCTGCCATCGGCGGGGCCGTCGCCGTCCTCTTTTTGGCTGAACCAAACTCAGCAGTCGTCGGCGCATCCGGTGCGGTGTACGGGCTGTTCGCGGCCCTGTGGCTGATCGGACGACGCTTGGGCGCTGACACCCGCGGCATCACCGTATTGATCGTCATCAACTTCGTATTCTCATTTATGGGTGCCAATATTTCCTGGCAGGGGCACCTCGGTGGCTTCATCACCGGGCTGGCCGCCTCGACACCAGTCGTACTGGCAGATAAAAAACAGGCCGGCATCGGTTCAACGCCCGAGCTCCGCAAGAAGCTCAACCGTCGAACCTGGCTCGGCCTGGCGCTCGTCCTCGTCCTGCTCATTGCACTGACCGTCATCGGTGCGCTGTTGATCGACACTCAGGCCATTCTCGGCCGCTAACCCCACGGTGTGTGACGCGCCCTGTGGAGAAACAGCGGAGTTAAACACAGTTTTCCCACAAGCATTCCACAAGTTATCCACAGCAAGTGTGTATAAGTGGAGTACGATCATGCCAAATCGCTGGGTATCCACAGAGTTACCCACAGGTTCATCCACAATGTGGAGAATTACATGCGTGTAACTCTAGGATGTCTGTGGGGATCTACCGCCAGCGGGTCATCATAATAAAACCGACCATAGCGAGCCCGAACCCGACAATAATGTTCCAACCGCCGATCCCCGGAATAGGATACTGACCGCCCGGCGCAAGGTAAAACACCATAATCCACAACAGCCCGACGATGAGCAGTCCAAACATGACCGCCTTATACCAGGTAGGAAGCGGCTGGGGCTGATCGTCAGCTGCTAATAACTGTGCGTCGAGTTCGGTTTCCTGCGAGTCGGCCTTACCGCGCTTCTTCGATGATGCCAATGCGTGTCCTGTTCAACAAGGGGGCGTATACTACTGACAGTATTCTACGTGTACGAGCTTCGTACCGCAGCGTATCTTGACTCCTAGGATTTTCACCATGTCAGATGCCGGTTCACAGCCGCTATCTCGCCGCCCGCGTCGCGCGGCAAAAAAACGTCCGCCACGACCAACCTTCCTCGGTGTGCTCGGCGAGTTGCTGATCACCGCCGGGCTCTTCGTCCTGCTGTTTGTAGTGTGGGAGCTCTATTGGACCAATCTCGGCGCCAACCGTGAGGCCCAAGCACACCGCGATACGATGGCCGATACCTTCAGCGAAAACTATGATGCCGGATTCGACGGTTCAGGCCCGGACCCGGCCGTGCCCGAAGAGGTCACAAGCGGCGACCCGTGGGGCATGCTCTACATTCCGCGCTTTGGCCCAGATTATTCGGTGCCCATGCTCGATGGCACCGGCCCCGAAATCGACTCGGCCGTGGTAGGTCGGTATGAGGACTCGCCGCGCCCGGGTGAAGAGGGCAACCTTGCTCTGGCAGGCCATCGACAAACCTACGGTGCCGTGCTGTGGGACATGGACAAGCTGCAAGATGGCGACCGCATGTACGTCCAAACCGCCAACGGCTGGTGGGTATACGAAACGCGCATGGTGCACATTGTGGATCCGTCCGACATCGAAGTGTTAGCCCCCAACCCGATGGATCCAGCATCGGGCGAGCCGGATGGCAGCTGGTTGACGTTGACGACGTGCCACCCGCCCTACACCGTGCTGGAACGCATGATTTCGCACGCCGAGCTCGTCGATTTTGTGCCGCTGGCCGACGGAGCACCCGAGAAGATTGCTGAATCGGTCGGCGACATCGAGCTCGAAGCCGCCCCGTCCACCATTGATACACCCGAGCACAATGACGCTATGGCTCACCGCGTCGCCGAGGAGGCATAATGTACGCCTGGATCTTCCACATTCTGCCCGGGCCCACCTGGTTCCGGTGGATTCTGGTGCTCGCCGCGCTGGCCGCGATCGTTTTTGTGCTCATGGAAGTTGTGTATCCATGGGTTGCTGAATTCGGGTTCTTCTCTGATGCGACCATGAACGTCGAATAGTTCAGATTTGTAGGAATGTATTCGGCTCGCGCGAGGTTGACCTAGATATGACTACGAATCACCATGCATCGTCCATACCCGAGGGAGCCATCGAATTTGGCCTACACACTTTCGGGGACCTCACCCAAGATGTCGAAGGCACCCGCGTGCTCGACTATCCCGAGGTCCTGCGCAACGTGGTTGCCGAGGGTGTCCTTGCCGATACCGTGGGCGTCGACGTCATCGGCGTCGGCGAACACCACCGTCCCGATTATGCGGTCTCCGCGCCCGACGTCGTGCTGACCGCGATCGGTGCCCAAACCGAAAAGATCAAGCTCATTTCGGCCGTCACCGTGTTGTCCTCGGATGATCCGGTGCGCGTGCACCAGCGTTTCGCCACCCTGGATGGCATCACCTCGGGTCGCGGAGAAGTCTCACTGGGACGCGGGAGTTTTATCGAATCGTTCCCGCTGTTTGGCTATGACCTGAGCGACTATGAAGTCCTGTTCGAAGAGAAACTCGAACTCTTCGATCACCTGCGTCGCGAAGAACCCGTCACGTGGTCGGGCACCAAGCGCGCGGCACTGGAAAACTATTCGATTTTCCCGACGACGAATCACGAGTATGGTCTGCCAACCTGGGTGGCCGTGGGCGGTTCGCCACAGTCGATCGTTCGCGCAGCAAAGTACGGCATGGGGCTGGAGTTGGCGATCATCGGGGGTGCGCCACACCGCTTCGTGCCGCTAGTGGAGTTGTACCACAAGAACATCGCAGCAAATGGGTTCGATCCCCGTCGCGTGGCAGTCCATTCGCACGGGTTTGTTGCCGCGACCGATGAGGAAGCCATGCAGCGTTACTACCCGTATTGGCATCATTCGATGCAGGTACTGGGTCGGGAACGGGGTTGGCCTGAGCCGTCACCGGATCAGTTTGCGCAAGAAGTTCGGAACGGTGCACTGCATCTTGGGTCGCCTGAGACTGTGGCCCGCAAAGTTGCCAACACCATTCAAACCCTGGGCGCCACCCGTTTTGGTATGAAGTACGGCAACGGGCGATTGCCCCACGAGTACATGATGGAATCCATCGAACTCTATGGCACCAAGGTCAAGCCAATGGTGTTGGAGATGCTCGCCGAGTAGGTTAGCTCTCCTCGTCGGTGGGCGAGTCCTCATCATCCGGTGAGGACTCGTCCTCGCTTGGGCTCGGTGAGTCAGTTTCGTCGTCATCTGGCGACGGCGAAGGGCTCTCGGTCTCCTCTGGTTCGGTTGCGATGGTCACGGTAATGACCGAACCTTGCGAGGCGTTTTCGCCGGGGTCAACGGATTGCTCGAAGACGCGGCCGGTTTCCTCGTCCGCATTTTCTTCTTCGACGACGTCAATACCGAGGCCAAGTTCGGCCGCGGTCAGCGTATTTTCGGCGTCGCCGGCGGTCATCCCGCGAACATCGGGGACTTCAACCTCACCCGACGACATTCTCAGCGCCACGGTGGCACCGTAGGACACGGTTGAGCCCAGGGACGGGTTGGTGTCGACGAGTCGATCGCGCGGAATCGTTGCCGAGTTGACGTATGAGACGTCGGCGACGGTGAGTCCGAGTTCCTCGAGCGTATCGCGCACGGTCGCTTCCGAAGCGCCCTGCAGCGAGTCGGGGATCTGTACTTCGTCTGGTCCCAGCGAGATGTTGAGCGTGACTTCGTCGTAGCGCTGCATGGTAACACCGCCGGCCGGTTCTGTTCCGATGGCGCGGTCCCGTTCGACGTCGTCACTGTGTTCGTACTCCAGAATTGGACGCAATCCCGCGGTGGTCAATGCATTCTGGGCGTCGGTTTCTGGCATGCCGGATACGTCTGGGATGTCGACCTGGTTTTCTTCGATGCGTTGCTGTTCGGCTTCATTCCAGAACCACCAGCCCGCAAACGCGCCGCCGCCCAGCAGCAGGATGAGCAACAGGGCAATGAGCCAGCCGCGACGGCGCTTGGATTTTCGCTTGTCGTCGGCGGTCTCCATTTGGCCGGTCATCTCGTAGTCTTCGGGGAGTTCTTCCCGTGGCTCGAAGATCGAGTCGTCTTTGGCGGAGATGGGCGCGATCGCCTGGGTGGCTTGTGTATCGCCCGGCACGACGGCGGGTGGGATGACAGCCGTGGATTGGTCGTCGCTGACTGGTATGCCGTCGTAATGGGCGGCGCGCAGTGCGCTGAGAAATTCTTTGCCGTCTTGGAAACGGTCATCGCGATTCTTGGACAGCGCTTTCTTGAGCACCGATTCTAACGCGGGCGTAATTTCGGGGACGAGTGTCGATGCCTCGGGTGGTTCTTCGCGGACGTGCTGGTAGGCCACGGCGACGGGGGAGTCACCCACAAACGGTGGGCGGCCGGTCAGCAGTTCGAACAGGACGCAACCCACTGAGTACAGGTCGGAGCGGAAGTCGACGGCCTCGCCGCGAGCTTGTTCGGGGGAGAGGTATTGCGCGGTTCCGACGACGGCCTGGGTTTGCGTCATCGTCGCGGAGGTGTCGGAGAGCGCACGTGCGATGCCGAAATCCATGACTTTGACGGCACCGGAGCCATCGACCATGACGTTGCCGGGTTTGATGTCGCGGTGCACGATGTCATTTTCGTGTGAGTATGCGACCGCAGCGAGGATGCCTTCGCTCCACTCGACGGCCTGGTCGAGGCTGACTTCGTCTTTGCGTAGCAGTGCGCGCAGGGTGTCGCCGTCAACATATTCCATGACCATATAGGGCAGGGAGACGTCAGTGTGTTGACCGGTGTCGGGCAGTTGTTCTTCACCCGTGTCGAAGACCGCAACGATATTTGGATGGTTCAGTGCAGCGGACGCGTGTGCTTCGCGGCGGAATCGGGTTTGGAACTGTGGGTCTCGGGCCAGATCCGGGCGCATCATTTTGATGGCGACGGTACGGCCAAGGCGTTCATCGCGACCCAGATAGACGTCGGCCATTCCGCCGCGACCTATCAGTTCACCGACTTCGTACCGGCCATTGATAATTCGTTGTTGGGACACAGTTTTCCTTATGAGGCGCTACGCCGCAGGACTATCGTCATGGTCATAGGCAGTCGCTCCACCATTTCGTTTGGACATTTCATGTGATTTTTCATTTTAAGTTGTGGATCCCAGTTGCGTTGGAGATTCTGGCGCTGATGTGCCGTTCGCTTGCTCGGATCCCGGGGAGTCTGCTGGCTGTTCCTCAGTAGGGACGTTACCGTCAGTCTGGTCGGCACCGTTTCCGTTAGTTGCACCATCGGTGTTGCCATTGCCACCGTTTTCTCCGGTTTCGTTACCGGCACCGTCATCGCCTGTTCCATCGGTCTCATCACCGGTGCCGTCGGTATTGCCGTTGCCGTTGGTTCCGTCTCCACCGGTGCCGTCGGTGCCTCCGTTACCGTCGGGCTGATCTTGACCATTCTCTTGGTTTTGCTCTGGCTGAGGCTCTGGCTCGGGCTCAGGTTCCGGTTCGGGCGCTGGCTGTTCAGGTTGGGGTGCTGGTTCTTGCTCGATCGCTTCAGCTTCGTTTGAGAAGGTCACGGTGATCTCCTCGCCTTCCTCAACTTCACCGGTCGGATTCAGAGCAATCACTGTACCAAATGGATCTGAGTCGTCCCTCTCCACAGCCTCCACGGTGAATCCAAGCTCTTCGAGCTCGGCTGTCACTTCGTCGATGTTGCGGCCAACGTAGTCGTCAGGATCGATTTCGACGGTCGCCACGGTTTCGGTCTGCGTTGGTTCAGGTTCTGGCTCTTCATCTGAACCCAGTGAGCCTAACCAGAGGCCGAGACCGACCAGCGCTGCGAGGATGACGATGCCGATGATTGGCCAAAACCATGGGCTACGCTTCTTTTCTTCGTCTTGCGTCTCAAGGTTGGCCGGACCATCTTCGGGGAGTGCATCGGCGCCCAGTCCAGCGGATCGTGCCGAAACTTGGGACGGAGGGGTGTCGGCTTGTGGCATCGCGGTCGTTGAACTGGAGGGTTCGTCGGGCATGTTGGTCATGATTTGGGTGGCGTGAGTATCGCTCATGCTTTCGAAGCTCTGAGTATCGATGACTTGGGTGGCATCCGAATCAAAGCTGCCGGAGGTCACGAATGGGACCATGCCGGGTACCGCATTAATCGCGGCTTGGGTGTCTTGTCGACGTAGGGCTTCGGCTGCTTCGGCCAGTTTGTCGGCATCGACTGGCCGATCTTCGGCTTCTTTGGCCAACATGGACATGATCAGGGCGCGCACCGGTTCGGGGATGGAATCGGGCAGGTTCGGTGGGTCGTCGTTCACCTGGGCGAGTGCGATAGCGATCTGGGATTCGCCGGTGAAGGGACGGTGCCCGGCGAGGCATTCGTAACCGATAATGCCCAGCGAGTAGATGTCGGAGACGCCGGTGGCCTGTTGACCGGTTGCTTGTTCGGGGGCGAGGTACTGGGCGGTGCCCATGACCTGTCCGGTGGCGGTGAGCGGGACTTGGTCGGCGAGTCGGGCGATGCCAAAGTCGGTGACTTTGACACGGTTCTTGGCGTCAATCAACAGGTTGCCGGGTTTGATGTCGCGGTGGACGAGGCCTTGTGCGTGCGCGGCGGATAACGCTCGAGCCGTCTGGGCCATGATACTCAGGGTTCGGTCCGGGGATAACACCTTCTCCCGGTCCAGAATGGCGCTCAACGGATCCCCGGGTACAAGTTCCATGACCAGAAAGCCGGAGCCTTCTTCTTCGCCGTAGTCAAAGACGTTGGCCACACCGGGGTGGTTCAACAGTGCTGTGTGTTGGGCTTCGGCGCGGAAGCGGCGGAGGAAGTTCGGGTCCCCGGTGTATTCTTCCTTCAAAATTTTGATGGCGATGATGCGTCCGAGCACGGTGTCGCGTGCTTTCCAGACTTCGCCCATGCCACCGATGGCGATACGATCGGTCAGTTCGTATCGGCCGCCTAGCGTCATTCCCGATATTGGTCTCACTGTTCGACCACCGCCTCCACGATTGTCCCGATGTTATCTACCGTGAGTCGGTGTCCCACGGAGTAATCAACATTTCTATACACGAGTGTCACCGCTACTTGTGGATCATCGATCGGTGCGAAACCGGTGATCCATGAATTGACTTTATCTTCTGTTCCGATTTCAGCTGTACCGGTTTTTGCTGCGATCGGAACTGATGACTGCGCTGCTGCGGCCGTTCCGGCTTCCACGGTTTGGGTCATCATTTGTGTCATTTGGGAAGCAGTTTCTTCGCTGATGGCCTCCGAATACACTTCCGGTTGCGGTTCTTCAAGCAGATTCATGTCCGGCCCACGCACCGAGTCGACGAGCTGCGGATTCATCACGGTGCCGTCGTTCGCGATGCCCGCGGCGATCATGTTCATCTGTAAGGCGCTGGCTTGCACATCGACCTGGCCAAGCACGGATTGTGCCAGGGTGGCATCGTGCAGCTCTTCGTCAGGGAAATATGATGCTTCGACCGAAAGGGGGATGGTGATGGAATCATCATTGAAACCGAAGCGTTCGGCAACATCGAGGATAGGTTCCTGGCCCATATCCATGGCGGCTTGTGAGAACGGTGTGTTACACGATTGCGCAAAGACCCATGTGAATTCTGCGGAATTTCGTTGCGCGCATGCACCGCCGCCGAAGTTCGTGATGGGAACGTCGGCTTGCGGTAGGTCCAAGCTATTGGGGACGTCCATGACGGTGTCGGTATCGTACTCGCCGGATTCGAGCATCGCGATGGCATCAATGAGTTTAAACGTGGAACCGGGCTGCGCCGTATCTGCTGTCGGCTGGTTCATATACGGGCTTACACCTGACTCGACCAGTGCATCCATATTTTCTGATGCTTCGGTGGTCGAATGCACAGCCAACTGGTTGGTGTCATAACTTGGCCGCGACGTCATGGCCAGGACACGTCCGGTATCGATTTCGGTGACGACGACGGAGCCTTGAACACCCTCGGGGATGAGATCATAGGCGGCTTCTTGCGCTGCCGGGTCGAGGGTCAACTCAACCGAGGCCCCGGGGTTTTCTTCCCCGGTCAGGTTTTGCCGCAGTCGTTCAACGAACAGGTCGTCGGAGGTGCCCGAGAGCCATTCGTTGAGGCGTTGTTCCAAACCTGTCTGGCCGTAGTTCAGCGAGTAGAACCCGGTGAGTCCGGAGTAGAGTTCGGGTTGGTTGTAGACGCGCTGATAATTGAAGCTGGTTGAATCGCTGGGTACGGATTCGGCGATAGGTTCACCGGCCACCAGAATGGGGCCGCGGGGTCCACCGAATTGTTTATACAGTTCGCGAGTGTTGGCCTCGTGGGTGCGCAGATCTTCGGCGCCGATGACCTGAATGTAGCTGGCTGCGCCAATGAGCACGAGGAAGATGGCAACGATGCCGAACCATGCGTATCGTACGGATTCATTCATGAACGTTCACCCGCTTCCACAGGTCGTCCGGGGCCGGAGGCTCCTGCACCGAAGCCCGAAGCGTTGACCATTGGGCCGGCTTGCATCGGTCGGTTGGCGGTATGGGAAATGAGTAAGACGAGCCCCATGATCATCCAGTTTGATAACAATGACGAACCACCGGCAGCCATAAACGGTGTGGTCAGCCCGGTTAGTGGGATCACGCGTAGGACACCACCGACGACGACGAAGATCTGGATGGCCATGGCGCACCCCAGCCCCGCGGCTAACAGTTTGCCAAAGGCGTCGCGCGCGGATAGTCCGATGCGCATGATGCGGGTGATGAGCACGAAGAAGACCAACAAAATGGCAGTGAGTCCGACGAGACCGAGTTCTTCACCGAACGATGCGATGATCATGTCCGAGTTTGCTGCGAACACCATGTCTGGACGGCCTTCACCCAGACCCGAGCCGAAGAGCCCACCCGAGGCGAGCCCGAAGAGTCCTTGGACCACCTGGTGGGAGCCGTGTTCGGCGTAAATCATGTCCATATCGAATGCATTGAGCCAGCCGTCAATACGGGCTTGGACGTGTGGGAAGAGACTGGCGGCGATGACGGCACCGACACCTGCGGCGCCCACCCCAAGGACGAGCCAGGATAGGCGCGAGGTCGCCAAGTAAATCATCGCCATGAACAACCCGAAGAACAGCACGGCTGAGCCGAGGTCACGCTGGAAAATGAGTACACCCATGGCCACGAGCCACGCGACGACGAGTGGGCCGAGGTCTTGGAGCCGGGGGAAGGTTAGCGGGCCAAGCTTCTTGCCGGCCAGCAGGATGAGGTCGCGGTTAGCGCTGAGGTAGGAGGCGAAGAAGATTGCTAGGGTCAGTTTGGCGACTTCACCGGGTTGGAATGAGCCGATGCCAAGGTTGACCCAAATGCGGGCACCATAAATTTCGACACCGATGAATGGCAAGAACGGCAGGATGAGCAGTATCGCTGAGGCGAGGAGCCACACGTAGGTGAAGCGGCGCATGTTGCGGTAGTCGACGATGAACCACACGATGGCCATCGAGATGACTAGCGACAGCGCCGTCCACAGCAGTTGGTTGTTGGCGAGTCCTTCGCCGGGTGGTACCAGGTCCAACCGGTGGATCATGGCGAGGCCCAGACCGTTGAGTGTTAGCGCGAGCGGCAGGATGTATTGGTCGGAAAATGGTGCGCGCAGCCGCAGTACGATATGGAAGATGATGGCCAAGGCGAACATCACACCGAGTTGTACCCAGTAGTGGGCGTCCAGTGCTTGGTCCATACCCAGGCCTGAAAGCATGTAGGCGCCCGAGCCGATGGCTACGGCCATCACAATGAGGACGATTTCGGTGACGCGCAGCGGTTTCTTGATGGGCTGGTCAGTCGTGACGGCGTCGGTCATTATGGGTTCCCTCCCATCGCTCCGGCGGTTGCTCCACCGATGGAGCCGGAGGCACCCACGCCGTTGGAGGCGATGGGGATATCCGAGTCGTCGGCCTGATCGCCCGGCGAGACCGGCGGGGCCTCGGGGATCAGCGCGGATTCGAGATCCATCAAAATCTCTTCAGCGTGGTTGAGATCCTGTGCTGGCAGGCCGGTTTCAACACGTTGACGGCTATAACCGGGCAGCCTGGCCAGCGGGATGTCGGTGGATTGTTCCAGCGAGGATAACTCGAGTGGACCAATTGCCTGGGGCACGCCCTGATAGATGGCTACGTGGTCCTGTTCGGTGCCCACGTAGTACTGTCCGCGAATCCAAAGGAAACCGACGGCTAGGGAGGTGGCGAAGAGGATGAGGAACACGCCCACCATAGTCAGCAGCGGCCAGGAGCGCCGACCGGTTGGGACGGCATCTTCTTCGAGTTCTTCGCGCGGTGCCGGAGCGGCTGGCTCGGCAGCATCAGAAGCGCCATGCAACAGTGCTGCGGCACGCTTTTGCGAGGAGGACCGGGTGACGACCGGGATCTGATCGGTATCGGTGGCAAGTTCAGCTGCACCCACCAGCAGGTGTGGACGAGAGGCGAGGTCGGCGCGCAACAGGGACGCAGACACTGACTCACCGTTCTGTGCGGCAGAAACCTCGCGAGCCGATTCAGTGAGTTCATCGGTTTTGGGATTATTTCCGGCGGTGATCTGACGTTCGGCGGTTTCAAACACCACGATCGTGACGTTATCGGGCGCACCACGGTTCAGTGTTTCATCGATGAGATCCCGACAAATATCGTCGAGTGGCTTATCGGCGCGCAGCAGTTGTTCAATGGTCTCGTCCTCGACGACGGCGTTGAGCCCGTCGGAGCACAATAGCCAACGTTCGCCGGGTTCGGTGGCAAATGAGGTGACATCCAGCTCGGGGGAGGCGTCCACGTCGCCCAGCACACGCATGAGCACGTTTTTATGGGGGTGGGATTCGGCGTCGGCTGCACTGATGCGGCCTTCGTCGATCAGGCGCTGGACGAAGGTGTGGTCGGCCGAAAGCTGTTGGAACGCATCGTGTTTGAGTCGGTAGGCCCGAGAGTCACCGATGTGGGCCATGTGCAGGATGTCGTTGTCGACCATCACAGCAGTACAGGTGGTGCCCATCCCCGCCAGTTTGGGGTTGTCGTGCACGAGATCATTGAGGATCAGGTTTGCCGATTGGATCTCATCGGGAAGCATGGTGGCCGGATCTGGGTGATCATTGCGATCCAGCGGAGCAAGGTCGAGCACCACTGAGGCTGAGGCGACGTCGCCGCCCACGTGGCCGCCCATCCCATCGGCCACGACAGCAAGGAAATGGCCAACGTAGGCCGAGTCGTCGTTTTTTGAACGCACTCGTCCGACGTCAGAGCGGGCAGCGAAGTTCAGCTCGAGGGCCATGGTTATGCCTTCAGCTCCATGACAGTTTTGCCAATGCGCACAGCTGTGCCCGGATCAATGGGCATGGTTCGTGTGAGTTGTTCACCCTGCACGAAGGTTCCGTTGGTTGAGCCAAGATCTTCCAGAAACCAGCGACTGCCTTGCGGGAACAGTCGAGCATGGCGGCCCGAAGCATAGTCGTCTTCAAGGACCAGACCGGCGTCTTGGGCGCGACCGATCAACAGCGGTTGGCCGCCAAGATCGATGGTTCGACCTGTCAGTGGGCCTTCGGTGACGATGAGCCGTGAAGCCAGCGCACGTTGCGGTACCGGGGCGACTTCGGGTGTTTCTGCCGGGTCATCATCTTTTTTTGCTTTCCGGCGGGTCAGGCGTGCCGGACGAGCGATCTGGAGGGACCGACCTTGAGAACCGATGACCGAGAACACAAATATCCACAGCAGGGCGAGGAGCCCAAACCGCAGTGCGGTGATCGCTAATTCGCTCACGGGCTACCTCCGTGTCTGGGTTGTCGTATCTGGGGCAAGCCGGAACACAATAGTTGTCCGACCGGCGGTAATAATATCACCGTGCTGCAAATCTACCGTGTTTGCCGCCTTTTGCCCGTTGACGTAAAAACCATTGGTCGAACCCATGTCCACCGCTGAAACACGGTCGCCTGCCACCGTGATTTGGAGGTGTCGACGCGACATGCCCGGGTCAGCAACTGTTATATCAGCCTCTGATGAACGCCCGATCACTGCCGCTGAGGAATTGATGGCATACCGGGTGCCCTCGATCTCGACGACGGGACGCCAGTCGGTGCGATCCACTTGGACGTTGGGATCCGTCATTTCTGCGGGTGGTTGTACCGCAGGTGACGAGACCTGTTTATTGGCCGAATATGAAATGGGCTGGCCCGGATCAATATCCTCGGCAGTCTCGTTGCTCGACTCGATTTCCATCTGGCCGGTTTGTACTTCTTCATCGGCAACAAAGGTCACTCTGACGGGACCAGATAACGAATAGCCCTGCACCGAGGCATGTCGGATTGCCTCGTTGCACAACTCTTCGGCTAGGGCCCGTCCCCACTGTTGAACCTGCGTGAAGTCTTCTTCGGAAAACGCGATCGTATACACATTGGGAACCAGAGTGCGATCCTGGGAAATGGTGGCGGCCCGGTGATCCATTTCAACGCGCATCGCATTGGTCACCTCAACCGGCTTGATCCGTTTTGAACTACCAGCCGAGAAGATTTTGCGCACGGAACGTTCGAGAGCGTTCTCCAAGCCATCCAAGATGCCCAACTCGGCACTCCTTCCGATGTGTTCGAGGTAGTTAACCGGTAAATACTCAACAGTAGTTCTGCGCCGGAAATTTGTCACATGCATTTTCATTTTCGCATATCAGTCACAGCATTACACGAAGCCGGAAGTCAACGCCATATTTCCGCTCTTATTCAGTACGCCGATTCGCGTTGACTGTGTATTTGTGTTTATACTATAGATCGTGCTTAGCGCAGATGCTGGGCACAAGTCACTCGCGCGAGTGGCGGAATTGGTAGACGCGCTGGCTTCAGGTGCCAGTGTCTTCACGGACGTGGGGGTTCAAGTCCCCCCTCGCGCACAGACACAAAACAGCCTCTGATTCGGATCCGCTCCGAGTCAGAGGCTGTTTTTTATTTTCGGGCACTGAATACAGATAATTGAGATTGCGGTCGCTAATGCCTTTTATGATCTGGGCATGATCGAGATTGCAGAAGATGAACCACTCACCGTCCAGGAACTCGCTCTGTTTCAAGCGGGCGGGCGAGCATGGGTTTCGACGGATGAGAGCGATCAACCTGTTGCCTATATGTTGCTTCAGCGCGTGGACAACTGTGCCCACGTGGAACAAGTTTCAGTTCATCCCGATCATGCCGGAAGAAGACTCGGACAGGACCTGATCGAGTTCGCCGCCTCCTGGGCAGATCATTACGATCTGGCCGGGGTTACACTGACGACCTTCCAACATGTCCCCTGGAACGCTCCCTATTACAGGCGTTTAGGTGTAGTTCCTCGGGAGGTTGTAAACACTCGCGGTAGGAAGAAGACCTCCGGTAAGGATGGGGTTTACCACAACACTCATCGAACCGGAGGTCTTCATGTTCCACCCTAATGCACCATTAACCGCTGAAGGTCGTCGCCGTCTTGCCGTGCTGATCGTCGATGACGGTTGGACAATTCGACGAGCTGCGGAACGCTTCCAAGTCGCACCAGCAACGGCGTCGAAGTGGGCCAAACGCTACCGGGCTGGTACCGCATTGACGGATCGTGGCTCGCGGCCACAGCACAGCCCGGGCCGTACGCCGGTCAGGACCGAACGTCGGATCATCGGGCTGCGATTTCGGCGTCAGTGGGGTCCGCACCGGATCGGCTACCACCTGGGTGTTCCACGCTCCACTGTGGGTCGGGTGCTGGATCGGTATCGGATGCCGCCGTTAGCCTATCTCGATCAGGCCACCGGGCTGCCAGTGCGCAAGCCCAAACCCATTCGGTATGAAAAGACCACACCGGGTGAACTGGTGCATGTAGATATCAAAAAGCTTGGTCGCATCCCCGATGGTGGTGGCCACCGCAAACTCGGCGCGGCTGGCCGCAAAAACAACGGCTACGGCAACAAGGGGCGAGGCTATTCCTTTTTGCATCATGCGGTGGATGACCATTCGCGGCTGGCCTATTCCGAAATTCTGGCGGATGAACGCCAAGAAACCGCCACCGGCTTCTGGCAACGAGCCCACGCATTTTTCGCCCAATCAGGAATCACTGTTACCGCGGTGATGACTGACAATGGAGCGTGCTATCGGTCCCGGCTGTTCAATGACACCCTGGGCGCCAATATTAAGCATCGCTATACCAGGCCTTACCGGCCCCAAACCAACGGCAAAGTCGAACGCTTCAACCGCACCCTGGCCCAGGAATGGGCCTACGCTGAAACGTACCGCAGCGATGAGGACCGAGCAGCTACTTACATCGACTGGCTCCACCAGTATAATTACCACCGACCCCACACCGGCATCGGTGGTCTCACACCCTCACAACGTGTTCACAACCTCACGGGGAATTACATTTAGGCTTCCGGGGTTTAGAGATTGGGGAGCTCACGACCGGTCTGCGCGCTATCCGTGTTCATGAAGCTACGCTTGGTCTGGATAAATGGCCTCGTGTGGCAATGAGAAAAGATGTCATTGTGAACCATGGCCGGACTGTGTAGTTTACGGATTTAGCGCGCTCGGCATGGTCAGGAGAATAGTGGCCACACTTGCCTGAGACTTTGAGCTGCAACGGCTGTTATCAGCCGTTGCAGCATGCGGTAGTCAAAATCCGGGCGTAGACACAGGGGTTTGGTTACCTCTTCTATGTCTCGCGCCCCCTGGCCGGTTTCTGGAGAGTCTAATTCCACGAGGTCGAACACGCGGTGAAGGTCATCATTGAGGTCTCGAATGAAAACAGGTTCGTGGTGAGTGATGAAATTCCGGAGTTACGTATTTTCTAAATATCGTGACGAAGAACTGTCCTGAGTAGGACCTCCGCCCAACGTCGGACGGAGGTCTTGTCAGCTAAGGCCGGTAGATGCACAACAGGAAGTTGCATTGTGTTGAAAGCGACATTGCTTTTGTGTGTGGTGGGCGCGTTTTTAGGCGGCGGTGGGACAGGCGATGTCGACGGTGGTGTGCTCTAGCGCTGGTGGGTCGGTGTTCCATCGTCCGATTTCGGTGATGGGCGGCTTGGTGGGGACCGTGTATTGATGCCCTGTGGGGGTTATTACGGTGAGGTGATCGGGGGTACCGGTATAGGCCCAGCCCCGGTTTTCTTTGCGTTGGTTACACCGCTTACAAAGACCAAGGCCGTTAGCCCAGCTGGTTGTGCCGCCTTTGGCCCAGGGATGGCGATGATCAATGTCTTGCACGGGACTGTTACACCAGGGCGTGGCACAGGTATCGTCACGGATTCTGAGCATTTTCGATAACACCGCCGGGAATCGGCGCCGAACTGCATCTAAGGCGACGAGTTGCCCATCGGCGGCACGAGTATACATACGCCGGATAAACTTCGACGCCTGCGGGTTCGCTAACCAGTCTTTGGTCATGCCTGCTGGGAGCGGGCCCTGGCCCAGGATCCAGCCGGGCAGGTCATCATCACCAAACAGGGTGGTGTCGTTTATGATGACCACAACTTCTGCAGTGACTGCCTTAGCGGTGGTCTGGCCGGTGAGTAATTCTACGAAGGCATCGGCCATCACCTGGTCTCGGCTCAGCTGCTCACCGTTAGTGTCATTGGTCTTTCGGACGGCTGCGAGGCGTTGATTGGTGGTTTTGGTTAACGCGTCCATCACCGCGACCCCTTGATGGGTGGGTAGTTCTGCGGTGACATACACCATGCCTTCGCCGGCTGGGTCTAGACACACCCTGCGCCGGCGGCGCTGATTGTCGGCAGCTCGCTGATCTGCTGCCTCCCGATCCAACCGGTAGGCATGCCCCTGGATAAGGCTGCGTAAACGTGAGCTCGAGGCGTGACCCAGTTTGGTGGCGATGGCCGCATCAATGGCACGTCGGTGGGCGTCAGACAGGTGGTTGGTTTGTTCGGCGACAATCCGGGCATGGTACTCACTGACCTCTCCGGCCTCTAGCGCGGCAAGCGTATGAGGTAGCACGGTGCATAACGCGGTGGCAGTATGCGTCAGCCCAGCGCCGACAAACGGGGATTCGCCGCGGGCTAGGCCGACTTCGGCTTCGATGCCTTTGATCTGCATCGAGGTGGGGATATTGTTCGCGGTCTCTTGGGCTTGGCGTTGCTCCACGAACCGGTGGGTCGCTTTGGCCTGGACCGCTGATAGGGCCCGTTTGGCGCGTTCCATGCACTGGATTCGGTCAATGTTGTCTGCCTCGGTTCCAGCAGGCGGCAGCGAGGCCAGGAAGGTCTCAAATTCCTGCACCTTTGCTTCCACTAACACCGCTGTATCCATACCCCCAACCCTACTGAGGGGGTAGGACAGGATAAGAAAACCGGCTCCCAGTAGACAATGTCTTTCAGGACGTCTTCACAGCAGCGGTGGATGTCTGCCGGGCAGCATAGGATGTTTGCGGCGTCGTTTATTCTAGGTCAACGCGGTAGATTTGGTGCTCGGCGTTTTAGTGAGGAGCTACTCTTCTTTTGCGTTCTGTTCGCTATTGCCGCGCTGGGATGTCTCTCCATTGAGCTGAGGTACGCTATCGAACGTATCAGAAATGTCTAGTTGAACTCTATCGGAAGTGGGCCAGATGAGCGGTGTGGACATTCTGCAACGAATTTGGACTGCGCTGCACGCAGCAACGAAGCAAGGCACCGGATTTACCCTTGGGTTTTTGGGGACTGTCTCGAACGGAGGCGGACCGCGCATCCGTGCTGTGATCCTGCGACGTTTTGACCGATCGCCTGACCGGATCTTCTTCGCAACGCATGCCAGCGCACAGAAGGCCATTGAAATTCGAGACCAGCCGCAGGTAGCGCTCACCCTGCAAGATAATGACAGCGCCTTGCAGCTACGCATTGAGGGGACCGCTAGCGTGGTCGAAGACCCTGCCCAGCGACGAAACGCATGGGAATCACTTGCCCCACATAGCCAGCAGCTTTATGCCTCGCCTGAAGTTCCTGGGAGGCCACTCACACAAAACGTGCACTCCTTGGTCGACGATAGCGAAATGCGATCGGCGTTCGAGCGGTTCGCGTGGATTCGCATTGACCTTGCATGGCTCGACTGGCTGGATCTATCGACTGAACCACAGCAACGATGGCAGTTCAGACTAAACGAGGGGAGCTGGCGGGGACAACGAGTCGTCCCATAATTGTTCCTATTGTTTTAGCTCTTCAATGCTTTCACAACACGTGCGACAGCACGGCCGGTCACAAACATAAATGGAATGCCAACCGCTAACAATGCGATGGTGTTCGGTTCGAATCGGGTCACACCGTCGCGGGTGATATACGCGCCGACAGGTGCGGAGCACCCACCGCCGCCACCGCCTGAGCCCTCGACATTATCATTGTTGGATTGTGGGTTGCCCTCGCCAGCGCCGAAACCGAAACTTGAGACTGCGACCGGCAGGATCGTCGCCCCGTCAAGCTCAATTGGTGCGCCATAAGAGGGCTTCACGCCAACATTTGAAAGTGTCTCTGCCAGTTCTTGTGCGATATTTGCCATGGTGCCCGCCTCATAATGGTCATTTGCGTCAGGAGAACCTGGGCACAAGTATACGTCGGGGCTGCGTACGGCGTCTTGGAAGAGGCCATAGGCAGCCTCTGTCGTAGTTCAACAACTGATCGGCCTGTTGAGGATCGCGGTGACATCCTTGGCTGAGGATTCCGGCGTCTCCGCTGAGTCCAGGTGGGCGCATTCCAATTTTGAGCCTTCGACATCAACATCGGGCACGATGCGAAGTGGTTGTGCACCTGTGACCTGAAAAGTCCGGTGCGGTGTCGCAAGGCTGAGACCGTCGGCTAGGCTGCAGGCATTACGCCCTGTTTTGCTCACCGATCTTGCACAATAGAAGGGAAGCACGCCGTGTCTGTACCACTGAGTATTCTTGATCTCGTCTCAATTTCTGAGGGCTCAACAGCCCGCGACGCGATCAACGCATCAATGAAATCCGCTCGTCTTGCCGATCAGCTCGGATATCGTCGACTTTGGTTCGCCGAGCACCACAACACCCCGAATTTGGCCGCCAGCTCTACTGCGCTGTTGATTTCACAGGCGGCTGGGCACACCGAGACCATCCGCGTGGGATCCGGCGGCGTCATGCTCCCGAACCATGCCCCGCTCATGGTCGCCGAACAGTACGGCACCATGGCCAATATGCACGGGGATCGCATTGATCTGGGTCTGGGCCGCGCTCCAGGCAGGGATATGATGACGGCCCAGGCGCTGAGTCGGTCTTCTGCCGAACCACAAGCGTTTGCCCAAAGTATCTACGATCTGCAGGGCTGGTTTAGTGACAGCGGATCGGCCTATAGTATGCCGATCGTGTCAGCCGTTTCTGCGGGCACCAACGTGCCTATTTGGGTGCTGGGTTCGACTGTCAACGGTGCATCGATCGCCGGCCAATTGGGTCTGCCGTTCTCGGTCGCTTCGCATTTCGCGCCCGATCAGCTGGACCAGGCCATCGGGGTATACCGCGAGTCGTTCAGTGCCGACGCGCCAACCGCACAGTTGGATGAGCCCTACGTGATGGCTGGGATCAACGTCTTTGTGGCAGATACTGATGCTCAGGCGCAGCGTGAGTTCACTGTGGTCGAGCAAATGTTCCAAGATATTTCCTCCGGTCAGCGCCGACTCATTCAGCCACCGGTGGACCCGGATCAGTTGACCGGGAGCGGTCCCGATGGAAACCCCATGCTTCGTATCAAAGCCGTTGGGTCGCCGCAGACGGTGACATCACAGCTCGACGAATTCGTGGAACGTACCGGCGCCGATGAGCTCATCACCGTGACCTACGCGTATGATCCCGCAGCACGTGACCGTTCCTACCAGTTGCTGGCAGATGTCTGGTTTTAGGACAGCAGTGTACCGATTGCTAGTTGACTCCTCGCATGCCCCGCTGCACCGGTCGGACGAGTAACAGCATGAGAACACCGATGCCGATGGTCACTGCTCCCAGGATCCCAAAGTAGGTTCCTTCAGTCTCGGCGGAGTAGAACGTGGCCAGGGAACCGGCAAGCGAGGTGCCCAATGCCACGGACAAGTTGTAGAGCGCGACCATCAATACCGGGTAATGGACCGGCGCCAGTTTTGTGGACAGTGACAGCCCGACGGGCGACACCATGAGCTCTCCCAGGGTGGCGACAAACAGAATGAGGGCGATCCACAACACCGGAACAGAGACGGTTGTGACCATCGGCAAGAACAGCAGGAATGCGGATCCCATCAGAATAATGCCCATACCAAACTTCTTGGGCGTATTCGGCTGTTTAGTGCCCAGCTTGGTCCAGAGCAAAGCGAAGAGTGGCGCGAACGCGATAATGAACACCGGGTTGATGGACTGGACCCATTCGATCGGCATTTCCCAACTGAAATCGCCCCACGAAAAGCTCCGATCCAGGCGGGTATCCGAATAGATGGTGACCACGGTGAACTGCTGCTGAAACAAAGCGAAGAATGCTGCTGAGCCGATAAACAGCGGAATAAAGGCCAGCACGCGGGAGCGTTCGATCGTGGTGACGTTCGACGTGGTCAACAGAAACGCAAAGATCCCGACGGCGGCTACCGCTGCGACCAACACCGTGACGTTCGAGAGGTTCGATGCGTTCACCACGCCGGTGGCTAGCAGGATGCCGATAGCGACCAGCGCGAGGACAACGCCTGTGATCCAGCGCGGGTAGGACGATTTCGGTAACGGATTGGGCACCCGGTGTACGTCGTCGGGCAATTCGCGGCGGCGCCAGAGATATTGCGCCAGTCCTAGGGCCATCCCCAGGGCGGCCAGCCCGAAGCCGAGATGGAATCCCCACTCTTGGCGGGCCAAGCCGGTGAGGAATGGGCCAAACAGCGCCCCGATGTTCACGCCCATGTAGAACAGCGAGAAGCCGGCATCCCTGCGTGGGTCATCGCGCGAGTAGAGCGAGCCGACCAGGTTGGAAACATTGGCTTTGAGTCCACCGGAACCGATGGCCACCAACACCAGCCCGGTGATGAGCCCCGGGATACCGGGGATGAGCGCTAACCCGGTGTGACCTGCCATGATCAACACGGCACTCCAGAGCATGGCTTTCTCGGAGCCAATCAACCGGTCGGCAACCCAGCCGCCGATGATGCAGAAAACATAGACCATCCCGCCGTAAGCGCCGACCACACCGGTCGCGATGGCTGGATCAATACCAAGGCCGCCACGGTCGGTTTCAAAGTACATGTACAGCAGCAAGATGCCTTGCATGCCATAGAACGAAAACCGCTCCCATAGTTCGACACTGAATAACGTCGACAGGGGTCCCGGCTGACCGAAAAAGGTTCGCTCGGTGCGCGGCGGCTTTGTGGCCGCTGGCGTTGATTCTGAGGTAAGGCCCTGATGCTTCACCCGCGAGACTATACTCCTCCGCGACGGAAACGTTCAATCGTTGTGAATGGAGCGGAAGCGTTTGCGTATTCTGCTGGGTGTTCGTTCTTGTTTGTAGTGTGAGTGCTACAGTGGCCGCGCGACTGCACGTACCGGGGAGCCGTCGAGGCCTTCAACGTTGAGTGGCAGTACGCTCATCCATACCTGCTGGGGGAGCACGGTGAGTCTGCGCAAGTTCTCGACGATCACGCCGTCATTGCCCAACCAGAAATCGTGAACAGGTACCTGATGAGCCTCATCTGAGGTGGGGTCTGGGCTGAGGGTGTCGACGCCGAGGACTCGGGCGCCTCGTTGCCAAAGTTCGTGTGCGAGTTCCGGTGCGATGAACGGGTGCTGCTCACGTAGTTCCTCGTAGAAATATTGGTCCCATCCGGTCGCAATGCACACGATGCCCGGCAGTTCCTCGGGCAACGGGTCTACGTCTTCGTGGCGTATAACCTGTGCCGCAATACCAGCGGTGTGTTCAGTTCGTACTTGGAGAACGTAGGCGGCACCGACGAGTCGCTCGAGGTCGAGTTGATCAACGGTGCGTCCGTGTGGAACCGTGTGCGCCGGGGCGTCCAGATGGGTTCCACTGTGGGTGCCAAACTGCAGGTGGGTGACGGCAGCACCATCGTCTTCGAGTTTCAGCGCTGCGGTGGTCGATACCTGAGGGTCGCAGGGGTACACGGGCATTCCGGTACGTAGGGGATGACTCAAATCGAGCAGTGTCATGTGTACCTCCGATGCGCTGTGAGATCCGGGCGATTGCTAGGCTGATGATGTTCACTCTAAATCGTCGAGGACATCGCACGAAGGATTCGCCATCGCAGATCTGAAGTCGGCAGAAGTATTTCGAACCTTTCTCAAACTTGGTGTCACCTCTTTTGGTGGCCCGGTTGCACACCTCGGATATTTTCGCGATGAACTGGTCGCACGCCGCAAGTGGGTAACCGAACAACAATACGGCCAGCTCGTTGCACTGTGTCAGTTCCTGCCGGGCCCAGCATCTAGCCAGGTCGGCTTTGCGCTCGGTCTGATTCGTGGCGGATACGTCGGTGCGCTCGCAGCCTGGGTCGCGTTTACCTTGCCGTCAGCGCTGCTTTTGGTCTTGTTTGCGATCGGCGCGGTGTCGCTGGATGGTCCGATTGGGCAGGGGCTGATGGTGGGCCTCAAAGCCGTCGCGGTGGCCGTGGTCGCGCATGCGGTATGGGGCATGGCGAAGAACTTGACGCCAGACCTGAAGCGGGTACTCATCGGCGTCGTTGCGATAGCGTTGGCTCTTTTTGTTCCGGGCAATTTCGGCCAACTTGCCGCAATCGCAGTCGGTATTATCGCGGGACTGATCTGGTGTAGAGATCTGCTCACACAAGACGCCGAGGCGCTGTCGCTTCGGGTGTCAAAGCGCGTGGGCATTGGTGCCATGATCGTCTTTGTTGTGCTGTTGGCCGGATTGCCGTTCCTGGCCGCGTTCACAGCGAACGGTTGGGTAGGTGTTACCGATGCGTTCTACCGGGCCGGGGCGCTCGTGTTTGGTGGGGGACACGTGGTCTTACCCCTTCTGCAGGGTGAACCGGTCATTGCCGAGGCCGTGACGCAGGAACAATTCTTGGCAGGATACGGTGCGGCACAAGCCGTCCCGGGACCATTGTTTACGTTTGCCGCATATCTTGGCTTTGAAATGGCCGCCGGGTCGACGGCGTGGCTACTGGCCGCGGTCGCCCTGGTCGCCGTGTTTGTACCGGTCATGTTATTGCTGGTGGCAGCGCTCCCATTCTGGAACGCCGTGCGCAATAACAAGCTCATTCGTGCGGCAATGGCCGGTGCGAATGCTTCGGTCGTGGGTATTTTGACCGCCGCGCTCATCACCCCCGTCATCACTTCAGGGATTACCGGCATCGCGCCGTTGGTCATTGCGCTGAGCTGTTTTCTGTTGCTGATCTTTGCCAAATTGCCAGCGTGGGCCGTCGTGCTCATTGGCGCTATTGCCGGACTTCTTGTCGGTATGACCGAGTTTGGTGTGGCCTGGACCTAGTGGTGTTCGCTCGTTTCGCCATGATGCGGTTGTATGGCGTAGAGTGATCGTAGCCAGCCGGATATCAACTTTTTCCGGTGCCGGCCAGTACCGCGTAGAGCTGCCTTTGTATCGCCGCTGCCGCCAGTGCCAGGGCCGGGTCTATTTTCTTCCACCCGGACGGATTCATTTTTTCATGACTTCATATCAACCTACCGCCAAAAACGGCGGTTCCTCCAACGCGCTTTCTTCCGACGCCCCAGCAAACGGCTTTACCAAACTCGGGCTACCAGAAGGCCTTGTGAACGCTTTGGCTCCCCAAGGCATCACTTCTCCAACCCCTATTCAAGCCGCAACCCTGCCTGATTCATTGGCGGGACGCGATGTCCTCGGTCGCGGTCGCACCGGCTCCGGTAAAACCTATGCGTTCATGTTGCCCACGGCAGCACGGTTGACCGGCGGACGTGCCGCTCAAGCACGTCGTCCTCGGTCACTTGTGTTGGCGCCCACCAGGGAACTCGCACTCCAGCTGGCTGAGTCGTTTGAACCGCTCAGTGCCGAAACCGGACTCTCTTCGACCACGATCTTCGGTGGCGTGGGCCAGAACCCACAGGTGAAAGCCTTGCAGCGCGGTGTCGACGTGCTGGTCGCTTGCCCCGGCCGGCTGTTGGATCTCATTGGACAGGGCCACGTCGACCTCTCGGGCATCGAGATTCTCATCATCGACGAAGCTGACCACATGGCTGACATGGGCTTTTTGCCGATGGTCCGTCGCATTCTTGACCAGGTGCCTGCACACGCGCAGAAGATGCTGTTCTCGGCCACACTGGATGCCGGCGTGGGCGTACTGGTCAACAAATATCTTGAGAATCCAGTCGTCCACGAAGCCGATTCAGCAGCTTCCCCGGTGGCAAAAATGGACCACCACGTGCTGACAGTCGATGGTGACGACCGTTTGAGCGCATTGACGAGTATTTGCGCGGCGCAGGGCCAAACCATTGTGTTTACGCGTACCAAGCACGGTGCCAAGCGTGTTGCCAAGCAGCTTCGTCAGCGCGGTGTGGCCGGCCTGGAGTTGCACGGTAACCTCTCGCAAAATGCGCGCACGAGGAACCTCAAGGCATTTCATGACGGGACGGCTACCACCCTGGTGGCAACTGACATTGCGGCTCGCGGTATCCACGTTGACGACGTCGCCCTTGTGGTGCATGCCGATCCGCCTGCCGAGCACAAAGCGTATTTGCACCGTTCAGGCCGTACCGCGCGCGCGGGTCAGGCCGGCACTGTAATTACGCTGGCGTCCACTCAACTGCAGGGTGAGGTGCGCCAGCTCATGAAGGCCGCCAAGATCAAACCAACGGTGCACTCCAATGGCGCCTCGGATGAGGTCTTGCATCAGCTGGTTCCAGGCGAGCGCTCATTTTTGGCGCCGGCTGAAATCGAAGACCGCTTGGCTATTGTGACACCTCTCCCGCAAAACGGGCAGCGCAGTAAACAGCAGAATTCCAAGGGCCAAAGTCGCAATGCCCGTGGTCGCAGTGGCGGTCAGCGCAGCGGTGGTCAACGCGGTGGCCAAGGTTCTCGAGGCCGTGGTGGTCAACGCAATAGCAGTCAACGCGCTAGCGCGGGCGGACGCCCCGGGAACCGCCGCAGTAGTTCGCCAGGGTCGTCCCGCGGCTAAGCCGTTCGGCGCCACTTCTTATTGAGGTGAACCAGGTTGCTGCGGTGGCTGATACCCACCGAATTGTTGTGACCCACCAGGGTGGCCGCTCTGCGGGTAGCCACCTTGGTGCTGGCCGTAACCACCCTGTGGATACTGGCCAGGCTGCTGATGCGCAGTGGCCTGGTATGGCTGCGGTTGAGCAGCCCGTGGCTGCGTCGCTGATGGACCTGCTTCGATGCGTGCGGCCAAGTACAGCATGGCCCCGGCAAGGAGTACCAGCGCCATAAAGATCAACCACACAACCGAGAAGCTGCTACCGCGCGTGCCCAGGAACCCGATGAGTGTGAAACACCGTGCCAACAGGGCAAAACCTGCGCCAATACTGACGACGATGAACGAATACCGCATCCACTTCGATGGTAGGAGCAGTTCCAACACGGCAAGTGCGACCGTGGCGATGAGCAACAACAGGATCACCCAACCGCCTGCGGCCACATGCGACATGTCCGCCAGGGCATAGGCCGTTGTAGACGGGGTGAAGAAGAACCCGAAGAGGCTCAGGAATGCGGCGCCGCCAGCGACGAAGAGCCCCCACGTACCTCGGTCGCTCATGTCGATCTTCGAAGCGTTGCGTGGTGAGGCCCCGAACTGGGGTTGACCGTAGTACTGCTGTGACTGGCCAAAGCCCGGCTGCTGTGGTTGACCGAATGGTTGCTGTCCGGTTTGGGCATATCCAAAGGACTGTTGACCAGAGTGCTGTTCGCCGCTAGTGGGTTGCTGGTTCCACTGAGGTTCTTGCTGTGCTGGCTGCTCAAATGGTGACGGCTGACCAAAGGGCTGTGGCTCCGACTGGGGAGACGACGCACCGGGTGATGGTTCTGCACCACCCCAGGCCGGTTGGGCGGTCTCGGAATGGGACTCTGGTTCGCCAAATGCTGTAGTCGGTTCATCGCCGGGTTGAATCGGATTCTGGAACCAACCGCCAGCCGGTGTTTCTGCTTGCTGCTCACTGGTCGAGCCGCCGGAGGGTTGTGCCCAGGCAGGTGCAGAGAATTGTTCTGGTTCGGCCGCTGTAGCGGGATCTGTGCCTGCCGCTGGTTCAGTCGCCTCGTCGTCAGCGGGCTCGTCGACCGGCTCTTGTGTCGGCTGAGAAGGGGCCTGGGCGGCTTGTTCCGCTTTGCGATCGCGGATCCAATCGGCTAAGCCGGGGTACACATTGGGGTGTTGCAAAATCTCATCCCACAGCTGCGGGTGGGTTTGCGCTAATTCTTGGAGCCGTAGCGGTTCGACCGCTGGATCGGACAGATCCACCGGTTCATGTGAAGACGAATTCGTCATGTGCAGTGTCCTTTGAGATCAGCAAGACGTGTGTGAGTTCAGTTGTTCGGTGTCACAGCGCTACACGCATGGCAGGCAGAATGTGTGCGTCGACGCCACACTAAAAGTCTAACCGAGCCGCGTATATTGCCATACTCTAAGTAGCCGCGGCGTGTGGGCTACAATGCGATGATGCACACGTCACGTTGTGGCAGGTAACAGTTGCATATATTTTAGGCGGGGGTCCAGCGGAACCCCTGCGACGTATTGTATGAGTGGAACATATGGCTGACGAACACGACCCCAACCTCGACGCGTCCCAGCACGACGACGAGGACACTGTAGAGCAGAGTACCCGCGACACCGAGGCGCCGGAAGAGGCTACCCCGGATGAGCTGGACGCGGAGACGCGAATGCTGCAACAAATTGCTGCCTTGCGTGAAGGGGACCAGCCCGTGGCAAACGCTGACCAGGAACAACCTGGTGAAGACGCTACTGATACCGCCGCCACTCCCAGTGCCGAAGATGAGACCGAAAAAACCAAAATGTTCACACCGATTGCCGCGTCCGGTGCTGCTGCCAGCGCCGGATCGGGAGCCGGTGATGGTCGTGACGACGAGGTGAAAGGGCCGCGCAAGAAGCGTCGTTGGCCGTGGATTGTGCTCGTAGTCATTGTGCTGTTGGGCGCCGGATACGTTGCGACCGCATTTGCCACCGAAGACAGCCTGCCAGCAAGCCTGACCGTGGAGGGAGTGGACGTTTCGGGCTTGTCCCTCGAAGAGGCCGCCCCGGTACTGGAGGAGGAACTTGGTGCTCGTGCATCGCGTGAACTGACTGTCACCGCCGCGGATGTCGAAGCCGCCATCGTGCCGGCTGATTCCGGCTATGCCTACGACGTAGACGCCACGCTGGACGATCTGACGGATCTTACCTTCGATCCAGTGGAAATATGGGGTCGTCTTTTCGGGGAAGCACACGTTTCAGCGGTCACCTCCGTTGACGAGTCTGCTGCTCAAGAGGCCGTTGCCGGCCTGAGCGAACAGTTGACCTTTGATCCCACCGAAGGCTCGGTGACGTATGAGGGCGACACTCTCGAGTATGCGGAGCCCATCGATGGTTTCACCGTCGACGCCGAACAGCTCTCCCAGCAGCTCAATGACACCTGGCTGAGTGAAGAAACTGAAATCGAGGCCCCCGGGGATGCTGAAGACCCAGCAGTCTCTGGTGAACAGTGGGAGCAGTTTGTCGCCGCCACAGCCCAGCCGTTGATCGATGACACCTATACCGTCACAGCCGACGATACGAGCACCGAACTGGCGCCAGCTCAGCTCGGCGCGGCGGCAGAGGTCACGGTTGCAGAAGGCGAAGAAGGTGACTCTCCAGTGCTCAGCCTCGATGGAGAAGCACTGACAGATTCTCTGGCCGAAAATAATGCTGAATTTGAATCCACGAACCAGGACGCCACGGTCGAACTTACCGGTGCGCCTGGGTCAGGACAGCCTGAGGTCGTCCCCGGTTCATCGGGTAGTGGTGTCGACGGTGAACAAGTGGTCGATGAGATTCTGGCCGACCTCAATGCGGAAGAAACAACGCGTGCCATCACGGTGGATCTGCACGAAGTTGAACCCGATGTGACCACCGAGGAAGCCGAAGCCTGGGATGTCAATCACGCGGTGGCCGAATACGCCACACCGTATCCAGCCTCCGATGGTCCACGTACCGCAAACCTGGAAGTTGGTGTGAGCCGGATCAACGGAACCGTCGTCATGCCCGGCGAAGAGTTCAACCTCAATTCCCTCCTCGCCCCCGTCACGGAAGCCAACGGCTACCATTCGTCGGGCGTCGTGGAATCCGGTGTCGCGACGAACGCGGTCGGTGGTGGCCTATCACAGATCGCCACTATGTCCTACAACGCCGGCTTTCTTGGCGGAATGGAAATTGTCGAGCACAAACCACACTCACGCTGGTTCGAACGCTACCCCCAGGGACGAGAATCCACCTACTGGGAGGGTCAAGTAAATGTCCGCTGGAAGAACGATACCGACGCACCGGTGATTGTCGAAATGTGGCTTGCCGGATCGCAAGTACACACCCGGCTGTGGGGTTCGGATTACTATGATGTTTCGACGACGACGTCGGATCCGTATAACTACACTCAAGCCCCAACTATCCACAACACCGATGACGAATGTACCCCGGAAACCGGCGGACGCCAGGGCTTCACCGTCGACGTGCACCGCAGCAAGACGCCACCTGAAGGTTCAGCAATTCAAGAATCTTGGAGCTGGGCCTACTCCGGTTGGCCAACCGTCATCTGCGACTAAACCTCGGTGACGACCGGCGTCACCCACACCGCATCAACCGCCGCCGGGCCGAGTGTCAGCTGCGCGTCAGGGGCGACCAAGGTGACCGTATCCGAAAACGGGGCGCCCTCGGCTAGCTCGACAATCGTGCCGTGAGCGACACCCTGCGAAGCAAAATACTGCAACAGCGCCGGATCATCATCGGAGATCCGCTCCACCGAAGCCTGCACCCCGACCCCAAGATTCGTCAACGAAATCGCCGTGAGCCGTTCGACGCTGCCATCGGCGCTAGGTATCGGATCACCGTGCGGATCACGATTCGGATGCCCAAGGTACTCCGCGATCTTGTCGACCATAAAATCCGAGATCGCGTGCTCTAGAACCTCTGCCTCATCATGCACCTGATCCCACGTATACCCCAGCGCTTGCACCAAAAATGTTTCTAACAGCCGATGACGACGCACCATATCAATGGCATGCACGCGTCCGGTCTCGGTCAGCTCAATCGAGCCATACGGGGCATGATCAATCAACCCCGACCGACGCAACCGCCGCAGTGCATCCGATGTCGTCGATAACGTCACCCCGACCCGCTGGGCAATACTGGTCGCGGTGATCTGTTCATCCGACCATTCTTGCGCAAGCCAAATGGCCTTCAAATAGTCCTGGGTGGAATCGGAAAGTTGCTCGATCGACATAGTTCCTAAGGTACCAAGTTCGCACCAGATCCGCCGACTAGACAAAGTATTTCAAATCTGGAATACTTTCGTGTTGGAAGATGTTGTAAAGAATTACGTGGTGCCCACCCGAGAACAGACCACATGGCATCACAAGATCTCAATTGAAGGAATGTACAAAATGGCTAACGTCACCCCAGGCAAATGGACACTCGATACTTCACACTCTGAAGCAATGTTCAGCGTCCGTCACGCCGGAATTTCCCGTGTTCGCGGTAACTTCGAAGAGTTCTCCGGAACCGCTACCTTCACCGATGACTTGAACGGTTCCGTTGTTGAAGCCAACGTGCAGGCAGACTCGATCAACACCCGTAACGAAGGCCGCGACGAGCACTTGCGTTCAGCAGACTTCTTCGACGCCGAGAACCACCCAGTGTTGAAATTCGAATCGCTCGAAGTTGCCAACTTCGACGGTGAAAGCTTTGACCTCAACGGCAACCTGACCATTCGCGGCGTCACCAAAGCCGTGAACTTCAAGGGCGAATTCGGCGGTCAGACTGTTGACGTCTTCGACCTGACCCGTGCAGGTTTCGAAGCCACCGCCGAAATCTCCCGTGAAGAATTCGGTCTCACCTGGAACGCTGCGCTCGAAGCAGGCGGCTTCCTGGTATCCGACAAAGTGCGCATTACCCTTGACGTTTCCTTCACCAAAGACGAAGAGTAAGCGACAGACGCTCAGTCTCTAAGACGTCGACGCCGCCCGGCAATCCAGTCACGGATTGGCCGGGCGGCTTGTGTTAACGGCGCTTGGCGGTGCGTTAAACTGGACCACTATGAGTGACCAGCCTGCAGAGACCTTATTTTTATCCACGATTCCCGGTGCCACACCATCCAAATGGATTCATCGATACTCCGCGCGCGGATCAAATGTGCAGTTGGTAACCCAGGACGAACAATCTCAAACGCTATTCCTACAACCCCACGACCCGCCGCGGTATCTACCGCAACTCGGGTATGTGCGCTGGCGAGCGGATCAATCGTGGCAGGAACTCATGCAGGCCCACGGTCTGGAACCAGTAGAGCTGCACCTGGTCCGGCTCTACGACGAGGACCCGGTCATTATGGTTTCAAAAGATCATCTCTTGGGCGCCTGGACCGACGATGACGGTGACGTCTCTGCCGCAGATCTTGAAGATGAGACCTTTTGGGATCCGGGTGACTATTCCTCCGAGCCGGTCGTTGATCCGATCGATGCCCCCGAACAGGTCGGCGCAGGTGAACGAATGGCCATTCAACTGGCCGCCACGGGTTCGGGCTACACCCTGCTGCCAGCATCGGTAGCGCGCATGTTCGGGCAAAAAGATCTCATCGTGCTCCCGACCGACATCCATCCCGGTTGGGAGGTCGGGCTGGCCTGGCGAAAAGCCGCCGACTCGGAGTTGATCCAGGATTTTATCGGTGTGACCAAAGGCCGCCGTCCACGTTCAAGCCGGTAGCAGGCAGGCCTCGGTCGAATTAGCCCAAGCGGCCGGGGGCTACCGCCGCTGGGGCATCCTCATCATCCTCGATCGGTTCGGTGTCCCGCCAACGAGCAATCGCCGTCATGAGGTGATAAATGACCAACACCGTGATGGTTCCCAGAGCGATCCCGCCGAACTGCATGCCGGCTACATCGATGATCGGGTCTGCTATCGCGACGATCAAGCCCGCACCAGCGGCCATCACATTGATGGTGTTGGAGAAATCGACACGATTATTGACCCAAATGCGGGCACCCATAATGCCGATCATGCCGTACAGAATAATGCCGGCACCGGCGGCCACTCCCATAGGGATGGTGGCGATCAGCGCCCCGAATTTCGGGAAGAAGGCCAGGCTCATCGCCACAATCCCGGCGACCCAATATGCGGCCGTAGAGTAAATACGCGATGATGCCATCACACCGATGTTCTCGGCATAGGTTGTGGTGCCCACGCCACCACCGCTACCCGACAACATTGTGGCAACGCCGTCGGCGATCAGGGCCCGCCCGTTCTGTGGGTCCAGGTTGGTGCGCGTCATCAAGCCCACGGTGCGCACATGCCCAATGTTTTCTGCCACCAGCACGAAGACGACGGGCAGAAAGAGGAAGAGCACATCGAATCGGAATTCCGGGGCGTGGAAGGCCGGTAGACCAAGCCACGAGGCATCCAGCACCGGCTGAAAATCAATCTCGGCCTGAGCCAGTGCCAACAGGTACCCCGCGACAATACCCAAAAGAATGGATAGCCGTCCGAGGAAACCGCGAAACAGCACCGCCGTGATGACTACGGCCGCCGTTGTGCCGAACGTGGTCCATGGGACCTCGACCATGCCCTGTGTAGTCGCGCTGGCCAAGTTCAGCCCAATTAACGCCAGAATCGTGCCCATCACAACCGGCGGCATGACCGCATGAATCCAGCGGGTGCCAGCCTTGTGCACGATGAACCCGACGATGGCCAGTGCCGCACCGGTGATGATGATGCCACCGGACGCAACCGCCATCGAATGCATCGACGTGGCCGCAATCATGGGAGCGATGAATGCAAATGACGAACCCAGATAACTTGGGACTTTGCCTTTAGTGATGAGCAGGAACAACAGGGTGCCCACCCCGGAGAAGAACAGAGCCGCGGTCGGTGGAAAACCAGTCAGGGCCGGCACCAGCACCGTGGAACCAAACATTGCCATCACATGCTGTAAACCGATGCCTATGGTGTGGGGCCACGCCATGCGCTGATGAGGTTTGACGACCTGGCCGGCACCGATGGTTTTCCCGTCGCCATGGATATCCCAGGTCAGACCCAAGCGTTTGTGGAAAGATGATGCCATGGCAGGCTCCTATAGAAGGCGGTATTCGTTGCGAGCAAGACTTTACCAACAGATGACCCATCCCAGACCAAATCGCGATACGATCTCTTGGTAAGGAAAGGACTCACTGCATGCCTGAGCGTTTGGCGCCGCACGGTGCCGAAGTGGAGCGGGACGCCATCGGCCACCCGCTGGCGAAACCACAACTAATTGCCACAGATTTAGACGGGACCATCATCCCGTATACCGAAACCCATACCGGTTACGTTTCGCCCCGGACCCTGGCAGCCCTGACCGCCGCACACGATGATGGGATCGCCGTCGCATTTGTTACCGGACGTCCCATGCGCTGGATGTGGACCCTAGCCCCCGTCCTTGGGCAGATGGGCCCGGCGATCGTCTCCAACGGTGCCATTATTTACGATATGAATAGCGATACCGTGCTGGAGGCCCACCCGATGGACCAGCACCTCGTCGCCGAGGTCACCCACGAGCTGCGCAGTCTCTATACCGGCGCCATTTTCGCCGCCGAAACGCTCACCGGGCTGATCACTGAGCCGGAATTTATTCCGGAGCGCACCCGAACACGGGATCGTTACGGTGAACTCATTGCATCGGCCACCGATGAGCCCGTTGAATCGGTCGCGGTGCGTTCTGCACGCCGCATCGAAGCCGAGGTGATTACCGATCATCTAACCGACCACCCGGACGTGGTGAAACTGATGATCAAAGTCGTCGGCCATGATCCCGATGATCTCTTGCGTACCGTGCGAGCCCATTTTGGAGATCGTGTCCAAGTCACCCACTCGGCGCCCGGTATGGCACTGCTCGAGATATCGCGCGGCGACGTGCATAAGGCCTCCACCCTGGCCGATTATGCGGCAAGCCTGGGTGTCCACGCCAATGATGTTGTCGCCTTCGGGGATCAACGCAATGACGAGCAAATGTTGCGCTGGGCTGGCAGTTCATATGCGGTGAATTCAGGGCACCCGGACTTATTCGACCAGGCCGATGTTGTCGCGCCGGCATGCGATGACGACGGGGTGGCCAAGATGATCGAACACCTGCTCACCGTGCCCAGCTAGCGAAATAACTCGGCGCACCGCGTCGGCTGGCCGGTGGCAAAATACTCGACCAGATCCGCCTGCTGCGTACCCGAGAGCTCCTCGGGCAACGTGCACGAAGCAATGTTTTCAGCCGGTACATGCCGCAAGGATTTCGCCAATTCGGTGATCCGGCCGGTATCGAGGTCTTGATCAGCTGCAACATACGGTGTCAGGGCGCTGGCCATGGAGTTCAATCTGCCTGGATCTCGGGTATCCAGGGCCTCCTGTAACACTGAAGACCAGACGTCTTGTGCTTGCAGTGCTTCGGGATTCGCCAACAGTTCTTCTGCGGTGACTTGCGCGTCGTCCAGCTCAGCCATAAATTCCAGATCCCACAGCATGACATGCTCCATGCGTGCCCCCGTGAGGTCTTCGACCTCGGCGACGGTTGCTGCAGCGTCATCAATATTTGACACATGAGCGCTCTGGGTGGGGAAGTTGACCACATCGATGCGACGCCGTCCGTCGGCAAGATGAAAAACCGACAACGTGTGTACGCTATCGGCAGCCTCACCAAAGACCAAAAAGTTGACCGCGCTGCGGTGCTCATCAGATGCTTCGGGCCGGTGCTCTTCTTCGGGGAACGGATCGTCGATCACGGCTAACGGCTGCAGACTGGACCGAATTGTGGAGTACGCTACCCACGCGGCACCGGCAAACAGTGCCAGGACAATTACCCAAACCCAAACCGTTTTCCGTCGCGACGCAGCAGCCATGGCAAAAGTCTAGCTGACATGGTTCAGGGTGGCTTCACAAGTGGCGCTGCGAAGTGACGTACGGTGGAATCTATGACCACTGGCGCCCAAGAGTCGTTGACCGCCCGGATCACGCAGCTGCGAACATTCGCCGCCACCCGGGCGACCCATTCGCGTGCCTTCCGCATGGACCAACTGCGCGGTCTGCGCGAACTCTTCGAAGACTATGCCACAGATATTCAGGACGCGCTGTGGCAAGACATCGGCAAATCGGCTGCCCAAACCGATCAAACCGAATTCGTCCCGGTCAAAGACGAAATCTCCTATGCGATGCTGCATTTGACCGACTGGATGGAACCCGACAGGCGGTCGATTCCCTATGCGTTGCGTCCCGGGAAAGCCATGGTGAAAGCGCGGCCGCTTGGTACCGTGGGAATTGTAGGTCACTGGACGCACCCGTTCTACACACTGTTGGCGCCACTGGTTGGCGCGGTGGCCGCAGGCAACTGCGTGGTGCTCAAGCCGTCCATGCGGTCCCCAAAAACCGCTCAACTGTTGGGTACCATCCTGCCCGAGTATCTCAATCCGCGCTCCATCGTCACGGTCACCGGTGGAGTCGGTGCCCTCGAAGAGTTGGCCAGCCAAGAGCTCGACCATCTGTTCTACACCGGGTCCGAATCGACCGGTCGCCGCGTCTATCAACTCGCCGCGCAGCAACTGACCCCCGTGACCTTGCAACTGGGAGGAAAATCGCCGCTGATCGTTGCGGACGGTCACGACTGGAAAACCATTGGACGGCGCATTGCCTACGGGAAATTCTCGAATGCGGGCCAAAACATTGTCAGCCCCGACTACCTGGTCGCGGTGGGTCACGACGTCGCAGCAAAAGTCCAAGACGCCATCATCGATGCGGTCGAAGAATTCTATGGCTCCAATCCCGGTGAGGCACAACAGTTCGGACGGATCATAACGCCCGAACATACCGAGCACCTCGTCGAACTCATTCAAGCCACCGTCAAAGGTGCGGTTGGTGCGACCCCGGCCCGTCTGGTCCACGGCGGCAAATACAACATCGAATCGGCATACCTGGCCCCAACTATCCTTGCCGATGTGCACCCCAACTCCGCGATCATGCGGGAACAAGTGCTGGGTCCCATCCTGCCGATACTCGTCGTGGATACCTATGACGAAGCCCTGGAATTCGCCAACTCCATGCCGAACGCCCCGGCCGCCTACCTGTTTTCAGAACGACGTCGGATTCGGCGGGATTTTATGCATCGCATCAATGCTGGCGCGGCCGTCATGAACGCGACCGCGATACAAACATCCCTGCCGGCGCTACCCCGTACCGCCACCGGCGACGCAGGATTCGGCTCGTGGGGCGGGTATGAGAGTTTCCGACTCTTCTCGCAATACCGCACCCACCTGTATAAGCCGACGCGCTTCGATACGCTCGAAGCCGCCTATCCGCCCGACCCCAAACTGGGCACCCGCTTCATCGACAAATTGAAATAACTCTTCCTGGCTACTGTCTGTCTGCTGTGTGACGGTCAGCAAGGATCCCAAGAAAATCGAGACCAATCGTGCCAGATTTTGGGTTGATATTTGATCCAGGTCTAGTTCGCCTCCGTCAGACCGCGGCGTCGGCCAATCTGCGCGACTGTGGATAACCCTTGCTTGAGTTTCGTCGACTCGTGTCCGCAGCCCGAACACCGCAGTGCCTGTTCTCGTTCGCCACGGGCCACAATGGGCGATAGTGTAGATGCGTTCATAAAACAGAGAAGTCGAAGCAGCATGCTGGAGGTGCTAGTTCGTGGCCGAAAGACCGCCATCAGAAGACGACAGTATTAAAGAGGACGCCAAACGAGTTGGGCGGCAAGCGGGGAAGTCCGTTGGCTCGTGGGACTACTCTCGGCCGAACTATCCACATAACATTCACCCGGCGCTAGTTTGCGACCCCGGTGTCATTAGTTGATCTCATGCCCACACTGCTGGAACTCTCGGATGCACCGGCAGCTGACGTCGCGGGGATGTCACTTCTGGAATCCGCACGACGAGAGCAGGATGGGAAAGCCGGACCAGAAGACCGCGATGTCATCATCGAATACTTGGCCGAAGGCACGCACGCACCACAGCTGACTCTGGTCCGTGGGCAGTACAAATATATTGTGTGCCCGGGCGACCCAGATCAGCTCTTCGATCTTGCGGCAGATCCGCACGAACTGCAGAACGTCGCGGCGTCGGCGGGTTACGTCAACATCGTCCAGCAATTGCGCAAAGAGGTGGATTCGCGCTATGACCCTGAAAAACTAGAATCCGACGTCCTCAAGAGCCAAGAGCTGCGCCGACTGGTGGCCTACTCGCTGCAACAAGGCAAAGTGCGCCACTGGGACTTCAACCCGGACCCAGAACAGCGCTATGTGCGCGGCGACTTCTGGGATGCATTGGGCTACGGCCAGGTGCGGACGCCACATAACAGTTAAAGCGTACTGCTCGACGACGGAACTTATGACCGGGTGGGGAGTCGATCTCGGTTGTAGGTAATGTCGTTGAATCCGTGCTCGAAGGGTTGCCCGTGTTCATCGAGCGAGACGAACACGATCTTGTCGATCGTCAGAATGATGTTCCGGGTGATCATGTTGCGCACTTCGGCTCGCATCGTCATGGAGGTGCGACCGAAGTGCGTGGCCTTGAGCCCCATCTCGATCATGTCGCCCTGGACGGCTGAAGCCACAAAATTGATTTCGGACATCATTTTGGTGACCGCCCGGTGATTGCCCATCTGCAAGATCGCATAGATGGCGGCTTCCTCATCGATCCAGCGCAGCAGGGCGCCGCCGAACAGGGTGCCGTTGGCGTTGAGGTCTTCTGGTTTCACCCATTTGCGGGTGTGGAAGTTCATGCCGTCGTCGATCACGCTAAAGGCTTGGGTGTTTTGTGAAACTGGTTCATGCGTCATACCCACAAGGGTAGTCATGCCAGCTCGGTGCGGTGATTACGTCGCTCACATTTGCTGTGCGAGCGAACAACGAGCCGCTATGTCGCGGGCTTTTGCCCGGCGATAAGGGTCTCGAGACGCGCTGCGAGCCGCAGGAGTTGGTCTTCTGTGCCAACCCGTCCGATGGCCTGAATCGACCAGGACATCCCCTCATCATCGTCTTTCACGGGCACCGAGATGGCGGGCAGCCCGAGGACGTTGATCATCGACGTGTACGGCGTGAATTTGCACTGATACTCGTAGTCTTGTTGTCCCTCCATGGCCGAAAACGTGCCGACCGGTGGGGGTCGAAACGCAAGGACCGGGGTGACCACGACATCGTATTGACCAAACTGGCGGCGCGTATCTCTCGCCCAGTCGGTGAGTCGCTCCACGGCATCCTCATATTGTTCTTGGGTGCGGGACCGGGCTTGTTTGAGGAAGTCCTTCGCCAAGGCTTCCATGTTCTCCTCGGCACCTTCGGGCAGCGGCATATTCGTCAACCCGTTGGTCCAGACGGTCTGGAAGTTCTTGTGGTAGTCGGGCAGATACGAGAAATCCATCTCTTCGATGGACAGCCCGTCACGCGCTAACAGTGTGACCGCAAGAGTGAGCGCTTGAACGGCCGACTGCGACAGGGTGATATCCAAGTCCGGCTGGAATGGGGCAGCGGTTGTGTACCCAATGGACAGATTGCCTGCGGATTCCTTGCCTTCCCGAGCGGCCGTGACATAGCGGCCTTGTTGCTGGGTTGGGTCGACGAGCGCATCCATGAGCAAGCCTGCATCTTCGACGGTGCGCGCCAGTGGGCCCGTAGTGGTCAAATTGGTGACGTCATCGCGCTGCTCGTCCGTGGGAATCGTGCCGCGGCCGGGCTTGAGCCCAATGATGCCGGTTGCTGCGGCAGGAATACGAATGGAACCCCCACCGTCGGTGCCCGGTGCCACCGGAAGCATACCGGCAGCGACCGCTGCAGCGGCACCACCCGAAGAGCCACCGGCGGTGAGCTCAGGATTTCGAGGGTTTCGTGCCGGTTCAGAAATCGCATTATCCGAATGGCAGGACAGCGCGAACTCCGGAATGGTCGTCTTACCGGTCACCACTACACCCGCGGTGTTCATATTGACGGGCAACGGATCATCACTGGTTTTTGGTTCAGTGTCAGCAAAGAGTTTGGACCCAAACGTGGTGACCATCCCGGCCACATTCACGGCATCCTTGAACGCGATGGGTAGCCCGTGCAGCGGGCCGACCACACCGGTTGAAGTGTAGGCGGCATCGAGCTCATCGGCGCGGGCCAATGCGGCCTCGGCGTGTACCGTCATGAATGCACCCAGCGCAGACTGCTGCTGGATGACGGAAAGAAAATGTTCGGTGACTTTGCGGGCCGTATACGTGCCAGCGGCAATCGCGTCGCGCAGTTCGAGCGCGCTGAGCGTGCCAATTGCATGAGTTTCGGTCATGCGATAACTCTATACGCCCGTGGAAAGAAAGCGGTGGCTTTTGCTGGCAGCTGGGCGTTTTCCTGGTTTACGATGGGCTCCATGAGCGATTTTGAAACATTTAGCGTCAACGACGTCCCCGACAACGCCCACATACTGGATGTGCGTGAACCCTACGAATTCGACGCCGGACACATCCCGGGCGCCATCAACATGCCGATGGAACAACTGCCCATGCGCATCGAAGAGTTGGACCCAGACACCGACTACTACGTCATCTGCCGAACCGGTGGACGCTCCGCACGGGCCACACCATACCTGGAAATGCAGGGTTATTCGGCGTTCAATGTGGCCGGTGGATGCGGAGCCTGGCTCGAAGCCGACCTGCCCTTGGTGTCCGAAAGCGGTGCCGAGCCCATCGTGCGCTAAATTCGTGCCGAACGCACCGGAGCATGCCATAAGCGCATGGTGCTCCATGGTGTGCGTAAGATAGACGAGCATGAAGTCGTATGCGTATCTAGGCCCCGAAGGCACATTCACCGAAGCAGCACTCCAACGGGTGCCCGAAGCCCGTGAAGCAGAGAAAGTCGCGGCAGGATCCGTGATCGCCGCCCTGAATCAGGTGCGGTCCGGTGACGTCGAAGCCGCTGTCGTCCCGATCGAAAATTCGGTGGAAGGCGGGGTTTCAGCAACCCTGGACGAAATCGCGAACGGCGAGGAACTCTACATCGTCGGTGAGGTGCTCGTCCCCATCAGTTTCATGCTGGTGGGCCGCCCTGATCGTCCACAACAACTCGACCAGCTGCGCAGCGTGGCAACCCATACCCACGCGTGGGCACAAGTGCGCGGCTGGGCCCAAACCCATATTCCTGATGCCGAATTTGCCCAAGCATCCTCGACGGCCGCGGGCGCTCGCGGACTGCTTGACGACGCGACAACCTACGATGCAGCAGTATGCGCCCCACACTTAGCCCGCAGCTTGGATTTGCCGATCCTCGCCGAAGGTATTGAAGATACGACCGGTGCGGTGACGCGCTTCGTGGTCGTGGCCCGACCAGGCCGACTGCCCGAACGCACCGGCGCCGATAAATCCTCACTCGTCGTCCCACTGCCAGAAGATCACCCGGGCGCCCTGGTGCAAATCATGAACCAATTCGCCACCCGGGGCGTCAACTTGACCCGCATTGAATCCCGGCCTACCGGCGAATACCTGGGCAAATACTTCTTCTCCATTGACCTCGAGGGCCACCTGGGTGAAGAACGTGTCGGCGCCGCACTGGCAGCGCTCTACCGGATGTTTCCGGGCGTGCGCTTCATGGGGTCTTACCCGCGCGCCGAACACAGTCCCACATCGATTCCGGCATATACGACCGATGACGCATATCAGCGGGGTCGTGCCTGGGTGCAAAACATCTTGGATCGCTAAAGCCCCTGCGAGGGGCACGGCGACTTTACGCTACTCGCGTTCGTTTGGTGTTTTGGGGAGTGGAACCCGAACCTGCAGCGAATCTGGAATATTCTTGGCCACGATCTCTTTAGTCTTTGGAATCGGGTCGCCGTCAATCTGCGCCACCAGAGGTTCTTCGAACACCATCTTGCAACTCCGGGCCTGAAACGTCGTCACCCGCGGGCTTTTCGTCTTGGGTTTCAGTGCCGCGGTGGCAACCTGAATCCAATCCACGAGATGACGCGGATCCAACAAGGCCACGTCCAGCAAACCATCATCGATGGCCGCCTCCGGGACCATATTGATTCCCCCGGTCAAATACCCGCAGTTGGCAATCATCGCCGAACGTAACCGGTACCGCTTCGATTCGCCATCATCCGTCGAGATCGTCACCGCATGCCGTTTGCCACGCAAATTTCGTACCCCTGCCTCGGTATAGGCTAACCATCCGGCGGCCGCCTTGAGCCGGTCCGACGTCGAATGCATAATCTCCGCGTCATAGCCGGCACCGGCAATCACCACCGACACCATGTTCTCCCGCGTCCCATCGGCATACAACATATCTAACGAAATCACATCGATGGGGCGCACCACACCGTTAAACGCAATCGAAATACACGCCTGGACGTCATTGATCGGCAAATGCAGGTTGCGCGCCAGCAAATTTCCCGTCCCCGTGGGGATAATCCCCATCTGCACGTCGCTGCTCATCAACGCTTTGGCCGCGGCACGCACCGTACCATCGCCACCGGTCACCACCACGAGCTGGGCCCCATCATCTTTGGCCCGTTGCACCGCAGCAAACCCCGAATCATCGGGATCCGTCTCATACAACTTCGGTTCAGACAGCCCAAAGAGCCCGCACGCCTGCATGACCAGCGGCATCGCCTGGTCAGTCGCAGCCTTCGACGGGTTATACACCATGGCCACACGCTTTGGCACACCCAATGACGACGCGACCTGCGGAAGCTCATAGGCTTGCGTGAGCTGGTTCGACAGTTCAGCACGCAAGGACTCGGCACGATTGGCGCGCTCGCGAGCCTTCCGCCAGGCAACGGTAGTGATGATTGCTGCCACGATGGCGCAAACGGCCACGACGAGGAGCACAATCGTTAACGGATTCATGTCACCAAGTGTAGGCGACACCCGGCTCGGGTAGGCTGAAGGATGTGATTGACGTAAAGCATCTTGCCGAAAACCCTGACCTGTACCGCGCCTCCCAGCGAGCCCGGGAAGACGACGAATCACTGGTGGATCAGATCATCTCCGCCGACGCTGAACGTCGTGCTGCACTGCAGAGTTTCGAAAACCTGCGGGCCGAGCAAAAAGTGCTGTCCAAAAAGATTGGTCCGGCCTCCGGGGACGAAAAACAGGAGCTGTTGGCTGCGGCGAAAGAACTGTCGGCAAACGTCAAAATTGCCGAAGCTCAAGCCGACGAAAAGCAACGCGAGCTTGAGGCGCTGAACAACGTGTTCCCGAACCTTATTGCCGAGGGGATCCCGGCGGGCGGGGAAGAAAACTTCTCGGTGCTCAAAACAGTCGGCGAACTGCCCGAATTCGATTTCGAACCCCGGGATCACCTCGAACTGGGCGAAATGTTGGATGCGATCGACATGGAACGTGGTGCCAAAGTCTCCGGTTCACGCTTCTACTTCCTCAAAGGTGTCGGCGCGCAACTCGAAATGGCGCTAACCCAGATGGGCATGGCGCAGGCCGCCGAAGCGGGATTCACCCCCATCATGACCCCGACCCTGGTGCGCCCAGAAATTATGAGCGGCACCGGTTTTAACGTCGAACACGATGACGAAATTTACCGCATCGAAAAAGACGACCTCTACCTGGTCGGCACCTCCGAGGTCGCCCTGGCCGGTTACCACGCCGATGAAATTCTGGACCTTTCCGACGGCCCGATCCGTTTCGCCGGGTACTCGACCTGCTACCGACGCGAAGCCGGCGCCGCAGGCAAAGATACCCGCGGCATCATCCGCGTCCACCAGTTCAATAAACTCGAAATGTTCATCTACACCACGGTCGAGGAAGCCGAAGCAGAGCACGAGCGCCTGTTGGCCTGGGAAGAAGACATGCTCGCCAAAATCGAAGTGCCATACCGCGTCATCGATACCGCCGCCGGCGACCTCGGACCATCAGCGGCACGAAAATTCGACTGCGAAGCATGGGTCCCAACCCAACAGGACTACCGCGAACTCACCTCAACTTCGAACTGCACCACATTCCAGACCCGTCGCCATAACGTCCGCGAACGCCTGTTCAAAGACGATGGCAGCCGCGCCGGAACCCGCATGGCGGCAACCCTCAACGGCACCCTGGCCACAACGCGCTGGCTCGTCGCCATCCTGGAAAACCATCAAGACGCCGACGGCTCAGTCAACGTGCCGACAGCGCTCCAGCCATACATGGGCGGCAAAACCGTATTGGAACCCGTCGCATAAGACCGTCATCCCAGATTTCAAGACACGTTGATTCGGGTTTGCCTCTGATTCATCGCAACGTTGTCCAACATGATTGACTAGTGGTTATGAATCAAAAGATGGTGTGTTTAGACGTAGACGGCACGATTGTGGATTTCGACGGTCACATGTACCCCGAAGTGCGTGCCGAAATTATGAATGTCATGGAAGCCGGGCACCACGTGCTCATCGCCACCGGGCGCGCCTTCCACGCGACCCTGCCCATCATTCGTGACATTGGACTGCACTCGGGCTACTCGGTGTGCTCCAACGGCGGTGTCTCCTTGCGCCTTGATCCAGACTTGGAAGAGGGATTTGAAATCGTTGCGCGCAGTACTTTCGACCCATCGTCGGTGCTCGATGCCTTGCGGGAGCGCATCCCCACCGCAAAATTCGCCATCGAAGACGTTGACGGTAACTACCTTTCCACCGAACGCTTCCAGGACTTCAGCTTTGGGGTCCAGGCCAAAGGGGTCACGTTCGAAGAACTCGAAGAAGCCACCGCCGTGCGCCTGGTCGTGTTCTCTCAAGACTCATCGACCCAAGAATTTGCCTCAGCCATCGAAGCACTGGGTCTACAAGGCATTACCTACTCGGTCGGTTACAACGCGTGGCTCGATGTGGCCGGGGCCGGCGTAACCAAAGCCTCCGGACTGGATGCGCTGCGCCAAGTACTCCATATCGACGAAGCCGACACCGTAGCCATCGGCGACGGCTTCAATGACGTCGAAATGTTGGAATGGGCCGGTCGTGGCGTCGCCATGGGGCAAGCGCCCCGAGAAGTCAAGCGCGTGGCCGACGAAGTGACCGACACCGTCCACGACGGCGGTCTGGCCACCGTACTGCGCACGCTGCTCTAGTACTAGTAGCCGCTATTGGACTGGATGGTGACGGCCGCACCGGTTTGGTCTAACAGCAAACTCACGGCGCTTCGGACGTCGTGCTCGGTGTTATAGAGGGAACGTTTAATGGCCTGCGATACTGCCTGGACCGTCATGTCTAACTCCTCGGCCACGCGACGCTGTTGACCGCGAACACCCGGGGTTAACTGATCAAGGACCGCCCATTCAGCGGTGGAACGACGGGACACAATATGGCCCAGCAACTGCAAGACGCTTTGCGTATGCTGGCCGAGTTGCGTCTGCTCGACACCGCGGGGCGGCTTGGCGGCCTCGACCCGCAACGGCACCAGCTGGCCCTGCTTGGCCGCAATCGATACGGCAAGAGCGGCGGCTTTGACGCCCGAACCGTCCAGCCCATTGCCGTTTTCAACAACCGAGCCGACACCGATACCAACATTCCAGGTACCCAACCGCATCGCGTGCAAGGCCATCTCAACCACATGGTGTGACGACGTCAAAACCTGCTGATACATGGTCGAATCCGCAGCCCAAGACCCGGGCAGATCTGCCCCAAGACGCTGCGCTAACTCCTTCTGTAACGCCCGCACGTTTTGTTCACTGGGCTCGGTGGTGCGCTGAGTCATCGTCACAACAAACATGGTTCTATCCTTACACGGACCCGACACCCGAAGCGAGGAATATTAGACGGCCAAGCGTGGATGCGTTGTGGGGATGCACGACGAAACGCCGCGAGACCGGAATCTCGCGGCGTTCTACGCGTATATTGTGAGGCGACCTCAGTATTGTCTTTGGGCGAAATTGCTGAAAACCATACGAAATGCCTTCAAAATGAGGTGGTTCTCAGTTGGGCCTAGCCCTGGAAACGATCGATGGAAGCCTGCAGCTCAGCTTCGGCAGCCTTGCGATCCTTCCATCCTTCAGCGCGAACCCATTTGCCTGGTTCAAGATCCTTATATCGGGTGAAAAAGTGCTCGATCTCTTTGACCAGGTACTCATCGATATCGCCAATATCCTGGATGTGGTCGTAACGTTGATCAGTTGGCACGCACAGCACCTTGTCGTCCCCGCCGCCATCGTCGGTCATCGAAAAGATACCGATCGGACGGGCTTCCACCACGATATTGGGCAGCAACTCGAAGCCCGGCAGGTATACCATCGCATCGAGAGGATCGCCATCTTCCCCCAACGTATTATCGAAAAAACCGTAATGGGTGGGATACGACATGGCGGTGTACAAAATGCGATCCAGGTGCAAACGACCTGTCTTTTCATTGATCTCGTATTTGACGCGCGAACCGGCTGGGATCTCAATGGTGACGTCGTGCTGCATTATTTCTCCATCTGTTGGCGGTATGTCTTGCCGCGCCGAAACGATCTGACGCAAGCGTATGCTTGTTCTAAGGTTATTACGTGCACAGGCGAATCACCCAAATGTGCTCAAGGGTGCCAAGATATTAAACAGGCTAACGCGAAAAAAGTTCGACAGGTGAAACCATGATGGCAGCGAAACAATCTGGACGGCGTGCCAACCGCACCCCGAAGGGTCGAAATCGCAACACCAGCTGGCTCATCGGACTGCTGATTGGAATTGTGGGCGGTGCCGGGATGGCACTGGTCTACCCTGCGCCGAGCACCGACATCATGAAAATTCAGGCGAGAGACTGGTATCAGTCTATGCGCGACCTGGTGACGCCATCTGCCGCACCCGGTGGCGGGACAACCGGTATGCCACAGGTTTATGCCGCCCCACCCATCGGCCTGCCACCCGAAGCTGACACCGACGAAGTCCTGGACATTGAAAACGTCTCAGAACTCGTCAACGTCAATGCGCCGCGACCCGACACCGAGCAACTCACCCGAGCCTTGAATACAGAAATGGGGGAGCTGAACCTCAACAACAGGATGGTCGTCGTCGACGCTGCAACCGGTAACACACTCTATGACGCCGGCGGTCAAGACCAGATCGTGCCGGCCTCAACACTAAAACTCTTTACCGCCGCGACGGTGTTAGAACACCTCGACACCGACCACCGCTTCGCCACCTCGGCTAGCTATAGCACCGACTCGGGTGTCGTTTTGACAGGTGGGGGAGACGGCCTACTGGCCACCGGCGAAGGAACCGGTGAAACCATGGGCTACGCCGGATTGGCCGATCTCGCCGAAAAAACCTGGGACTCCATCAGCGACCAATTCTCGGCCGGTGACAACCTCACTGTCGATGTCTGGGCCGACGTGTCACGTTACAACCAGCCATGGGTGCACCCGGGCTGGTCTGAAAGTTTGATGACCGGCGGCTGGATTTCACCGATCTACCCGATGAACACTTTCGGCGGTTTTTACGTGAATCCGCGCACCGAAAACACTGCGGTGGAAGATGGGGCCGTACACGCCACAGCAGCCTATGCACGACACCTCACCGCACTGGCCGAAGCCGACAGCATGAACATCGAATTCAGTTACGCGGGTCAACAAACCCGGTCCAACGATCTCGAAGCAGTCGCCACGGTGCGGTCCGCGCCACTTGGACAACAACTGGAATATGCTATGAAGCAGTCCAACAACATGCTCTTTGAAATGTTCGGACGCGAAGCTGCGCTCGCCGCGGGCAACAGCCCAGACTTCGATGGCACCGCAGCAACCATGCAATCCACCATGGGCGACCTGGGAATTTCCACCGAAAACTTACAATTCGTCGATAACAGTGGACTCTCACCAAATAGTCGTGCCACCCTGAACTCGATGGTGCAACTGTATGACGTCATGCTCGCCGATGAGCAGTTCAGGCCGGTGTTCCACGCGCTGACCGTCGCCGGATACGACGGCACCATGCGCAATCGGATGGCCGAAGCGCCCTACTCGGGCATCGTGCGTTCCAAAACCGGCACCCTGGAAGTTGCCAGCTCCAATGCGGGAATGACCGTGACAGCAGATGGCCGAGCACTGTGGTTTGCCGTTAACACCACAGGGGCCGGCGAAGACTATGCTGCCGCCCGAGCCGAACAAGACCGCCTCGTCCAAGTACTGACCGACTGCGGGTGCCAAACTGAGTGACCAACAGCGTCGTTGGTAAAAACACTTCAACGTGATGGGATGGACCTATGGAAATTTTTAAACAGCACGTCGCCGTTTCAACCGGAACAAACCTGGTGCCTCCGGGGCCACGGGTGCCCGCCACGGATGCAATCGTTGAAGCCGAAGGACTGCGAGCCGCTGCCTATTCGGCAGCTGAACACGTGGCATACCTGAGCAAATTGCCGGTCATCCAGCACTGGGACGCCACCACCGTGGCGGATGACGTCGATGTATTAGTGGTTGACCGGCCCGGTTGGATCACCGCCAACTCGGCGTCGCTGCAGGTCATGTTGGAACCAGCCATCACCCGCCTTCATGAAGCCCAACCCGAACTGGTGAAAAACATTGGCACGGGCGTGACCGCAGCATTTTCTGGTGCGCAAGTAGGCTCCGTACTGGCGTTTCTTGCCAGTAAGGTGTTGGGGCAGTTCGAACCATACGCGGCCAAAGCTGCGGAAGGTGATGCAAAGCCCCGCCTCATGCTCGTTGCACCAAATGTGATGATGATTCGTGACGAACTCAACCTCAACGCTGAAGATTTCCGCTTCTGGGTCAGCTTGCACGAACTCACCCATGTTGCCCAATTTGCTCAAGCCCCATGGTTGGCCGACCATATTTTGCAGATTGCCACCGAGTTCCTCATGACCAACTTGCTGCCAGAATCCGAAAGTGAGTTGAACGCCGAACAGAAAACCGAGCGCTCTAAGACTTTGGAATCCCAGATCACCGCGGTGATGTCCCTGCTGGAGGGGCACGCCAATGTGATCATGGACGCGGTCGATACCACGCTGGTACCAAGTGTAAAAACCATCCGACAACGCTTTGACGCACGCTCCTCGAAGTACAAATGGTTTAGTCAGATCCTGCGCAAGGTCTTTGGCCTCGATGCCAAGGCGAAACAATATAAGCGAGGCCAATCCTTCGTAGCGGCAGTTGTTGATCGTGTCGGAATGGAACAGTTCAACCGTGTCTGGGAAAATCCGCAGCATCTGCCAACCATGGACGAACTGCACGACGCTGATGCATGGATAACTCGAGTACTGGGCTAAGTAGCGTTGACGCGACCTTGAATGATCCGATGACCACACAGCTGCAAGTGCCCCAAGGACCTAGGATTTGGCCGCCAACGCAAGCGTGGCCGCCAGCGGTTCATGCTGGCATCAATCAGCTCAAAGCCATGGCACACCAGTGGCGGAACGCAGACGACGACTCCACGGGGCCGATCCTAGTGGCCGTTTCTGGTGGGGCAGACTCACTGGCTCTAGCCGTTATTGCCGCCGAAACGCAGCGAACCACTGGCATCACCTTTGGCGCGATCGTGCTAGATCACCAACTACAGCACGTCACGGCCAAGGTTGCACGGCGCACCGCCGAGATTTGTGGGATGCTACGTCTTGAACCCGTGCTGACGGAACGTCTAAGCGTGACGGATCATGGAGACGGCCTTGAGGCAGCCGCACGAGAAGCCCGATACGCTGCGTTTGTGCGTTGTGCACATGAGGTCGACGCTGCCGGTGTGGTCACCGCGCATACCGCCAATGATCAAGCCGAGCAGGTGTTGCTAGGCATCGCCAGAGGCTCAGGAGCGCGCTCAATTGCTGGCATACGAAAGCAGCGTCACCATAATAGTGCTGGCTATCAGCCTATCCGCATTGGCCGTCCCATCCTGGAGCTTACCCGACAGGGGACTGAAGCCATCTGCACCTGGGCAGGCTTAAGATATTTCCAGGATCCGATGAATTTTGATGATGATGTGGCTCGGATCCGGGTCCGCAATCATCTTCTACCGACACTGACGGATCCGAGTAGCGGGCTCGGCCCCGGTGTGTTTTCAGGTCTAACCACTACCGCCGCGCTCGCAGCAGAAGACGCGGATCTGCTCGACGAACTTGCCGAGGAATCGTATCGTGCGCTCGCAGATGAGGAAACGCATCAGATCAGTTTTTCTCTGGCTCAATTGCGCGCGCTCAAGCCTGCCATCCTACGTCGGGTCGTGGCACGTGCTGTTCGACAATTCGATGCGCCCCAGCCGACGTCCGAACGGTTACGTGCTGTTCAAGAGCTCATCTTCCCGCCCGTTGGTGTGGCGTCATCGGCGGGCCCAATCCAGCTGGAGGGACACGTGAGTCTCTTCCGGAAAAAAGCAACCAACGAATATGCAAAACTATTAGTTATCTGCTCACCTCCGAGCGAGTAACCAGACACTATGAGGAGTGACCATGAAGGCCGAAGACGTTGTAGGCGATTTAGAGTCAGTGCTACTCAGCCGCGAAGAAATTGACGAGATCGTCAAGGACTTGGCAGCCAAAATTGACCGCGACTATGAAGGTAAAGATGTCTTGCTAGTCGGTGTGCTCAAAGGCGCATTGATGATCATGGCTGACTTATCGCGAGCCATGAAATCACAAGTCACCGTCGACTTTATGGCAGTGTCCTCGTACGGTTCTGGGACGAAATCATCGGGGGTTGTGCGTATCTTGAAAGATCTCGAAGAGGATTTGATGGATCGCCACGTGCTGATTGTCGAAGATATTGTCGATTCTGGTCTGACGCTTTCATGGTTGCAAACGAACCTGAAATCTCGCGGTCCAGCTTCTGTCGAAATTGTGACCTTGTTACGTAAACCAGATGCTTTGGCCGTCGATATCGATGTGAAATACATTGGCCGTGATATCCCGAACGAGTTTGTCGTTGGATACGGTCTGGACTTCGACCAGAAATATCGCAACCTGGACGTTCTGGGCACCTTGGCCCCACACGTTTACCAGTAAGGAATGCCCTCGTCCCGGTGGCGCCACGCTATGTTGTGACACCACCGGGGTGCTGTACCCTTTTGGATTATCGTTCCGTATTTATCCGCGATGCATCATATTGCGGACCCACGTTGCTTCCTGTGCGGTCGGTTCTAGAAGAAACTCCGGGAGTTGATCGTCGTTGAGTCGGACAATGACTTCCGATTGATGCGTGATAATATGGTGGAAGTTGCACAACATTACGGCATTCTCCAGTGATGTCGCACCGCCGTTTTGCCAGTGGACGATGTGGTGAATTTCCGAATAGATGTGCGGCAACTTGCATCCCGGGTAGGCGCATCCGCCGTCTCGTAGGATAACGGCACGACGAATACTGGTCGGGAATGCGCGCTGGGCGCGACCGACGTCGAGCGACTCACCTGGAGAATTCAAGACTGCGGGGATAATCGAAGCGTCGCAAGCCATGTGCCGCAGTGTTGCCCAATCCATGTTCATGGTGTCGTAGTCGTAGAGTTCTGGAAAAGGCTTACGGCCTTCCAGCAGCGCAGCTATTTCGGCTTGTACATTTGGGTCTTCTGAACCAAAGTCCAAGTATTTTCCGGCGAGATCCGAGTACTGCAGCCCAATCATGACGTTGGGCGCGACATTGACTAAACGGCCCAGCCCTGGAATGACGGCACCGGACGGCGCAATATCCTCGGGATGGGTTTCGTCGACGGTTTGGAATTCGGATGTCGTGTTGGAACGTTGTTGAACGTCACCGCAATACGCGTTGACCTGATCCTGGGCCTCACCGGAATCGAAACTGGTGAGCACAATGCCGGTTTCCAAAATATCTAACAGGAAATGTGACCACCGCTGGGCAACCGTTCGGTTGTCGTAGAGCATGGGAATTTCGTACTCATCATCGGCGGGCGTAATTCGTTGCGCTCCAGTTTGTGGCTTTCCGCTGACCTGATCCCTGGTATCTTCATTGATCCGGGATATTTCCGAACGAAGATTATTGACCCGTTGTCGCAAGCGTTCTAGAACGTTTTTGTATTGCCACTTGGTTAGCACCCAATCCAAGCGAACGTGGTTATCGCCCAGCGGCGTGACAAATCGTAGACCTTCTTCATATTGACGTTGCTTCGGCGTGAGTCGAGTGCCTGGCTTGGTGAACTGACGGCCAGTGCTGCGTTTCGTACGGTCGGCAAAGCGTCGAACTTCAGCGGGACCAGCATGCAACGCCTTGGCGAGGAATTCGCCCTCTTTAGTAGCGACGAGTTGATCCGCTTGAGCATCCGTGGAGCCAGCGCGTTTTGCCGAGGCCCGAATGGAACGCAACCGGTCGACAATGTAGTTAGCCGATGACGGGTCAATGCTCCCCGAGGTCATGGCTTTCTGGATTTTGGGTGCCCGCATTTTCGACGCACCGGGTTTGGTCGGATTCGCGTTGGCAATGCGTAGGCGACGTTCCACTTCAATGACATCAATCCCGTTGAGTCGAGATTGGAAATCTTTGGAATCCTTGAATGGTTGTTTACCCTTATGCGCCAGGGTGGCACTGCGCGCTTCCAATGTTGTAAACCAGCCCTCAAGTAACAGAGCGATTCGGCATTGGAAGTTATAGAACCGACGATGGTTTTCTTCGGCGATTCGGGAGACATCTCCCAGTGACAGACCCGCATCTTGGTATTCAGCAGTGTCTGTGAGTTCCTGATCGGAGCGGGTTTCAAGTTGTTCGGTCACTAACGCATGCATGGCCAATAATTCTGGGCCCGTCATGGTCTGGAGATCCTGTCCGTACCGCTGACGGAGCTGCTGCATATTCGCCGTGTGGGCAGGAAAGGCCCGCTGTGTTCCAGAGAGTTCGGGCCCATCGTCGGCGTCCTGTGTGTCTGGAGCAGTGAGTGTTGGTGTCGTCATGTCGCACCTCCTTTCGAAATGTAGCAATGCCACTAGTGTCGCGAACTTTGACACCGGACGCGCCCACACACGTCCAAATTGTGGATAACTTTGACGGCTGTGGACCCTTCCACCGATTGCGAAAGGAAAAGAGACGTGGACATGCGAGCTTGACGAAGCAGGTACCTTTAGAAGGGTGAAAGCCAAGAACATCTTTAAAGGGCCGGTCATTTGGATCGTCCTTGCAGTATTAGCGTTAATACTCATCGTGCCGGTATTGTCTGGTTCCTCATCGAACCGTGTCGATACCTCGGTGGGTATGGAATTGTTGCAAGACAACAAGGCAGACCAAGCGTTGTTGGATGACAACGAGTCTCGCGTTGACCTGACACTGCAAGACGACTTTGTCCACGAGGACCGCAATCTCGGCACCCAGGTGCATTTCTTCTATTCAGCGGATCGTGCCGAAACCGTGGTGGATGCCATCGCGGAATCGACTCTGGATGACTATACGGATGAGCCCGTCCAATCCAACTGGCTGATGTCCATGTTGGGCTTCTTGATCCCGTTCATCATCATTGCCCTGTTGTTCTGGTTCTTGCTGTCTCGCATGCAGGGCGGCGGTAGTCAGATGATGAAGTTTGGTAAATCACAGGCCAAGCTGATGTCGAAGGATACCCCGCAGGTTACGTTCAAAGATGTTGCGGGTTCGGATGAGGCCGTCGAAGAGCTCTATGAGATTAAAGAGTTTTTGACCGAACCGGAGAAGTTCAAGGCCGTCGGTGCCAAGATTCCAACGGGTGTGCTGCTGTATGGGCCTCCCGGTACCGGGAAGACGCTCATCGCCCGTGCACTCGCTGGTGAAGCGAGTGTGCCGTTCTACACCATTTCGGGTTCCGACTTTGTCGAAATGTTTGTTGGTGTGGGTGCCTCGCGTGTGCGTGACCTGTTTACCGAGGCCAAGAAGAACGCGCCGGCCATTATTTTCGTCGATGAGATTGATGCGGTGGGACGTCACCGTGGCGCTGGTGTGGGCGGCGGTAACGATGAGCGCGAACAAACCCTGAACCAGTTGCTGGTCGAGATGGATGGCTTCGACGAGAACTCCAACGTCATCCTTATTGCTGCGACGAACCGTCCGGATGTGCTTGATCCCGCGCTGCTGCGCCCGGGACGTTTCGACCGTCAGGTTCCCGTCGAGGCGCCGTCGCTTGAGGGCCGTCTGCAGATTTTGAAGGTGCACTCCCAGGGCAAACCCTTGGTGGAGAATATTGACCTGTACGGGCTGGCGCAGCGTACCCCTGGTTTTTCGGGTGCTGATCTTGCCAACGTGCTCAACGAAGCGGCCTTGTTGACGGCGCGCTCGAATGCCCATTTGATTGATAACCGTGCCGTGGATGAAGCAGTCGACCGTGTGATGGCCGGTCCGCAAAAGAAGACCCGGTTGATGAATGATCACGAACGCCGCGTGACCGCGTATCACGAGGGTGGTCACGCGCTGGTTGCCGCCGGGCTGCGACACTCAGCGCCGGTCTCCAAGGTGACGATTTTGCCCCGCGGACGGGCCCTGGGCTACACCATGGTGGTCCCGGATGAGGACAAGTATTCGGTCACCCGTAATGAGCTGCTGGACCAGCTCGCCTATGCCATGGGTGGCCGTGTGGCTGAAGAAGTGGTCTTCCATGATCCGTCCACGGGTGGCTCGAATGACATCACGAAGGCGACTGATACGGCCCGGAAGATGGTCACCGAATACGGTATGTCCGCGCGGGTTGGTACCGTCAAACTTGGTTCCGGTAACGATGAGCCGTTCTACGGTCGCGATGCGGGCTCGGGTCGAGAATATTCTGACGAACTGGCCTTCGTGGTGGATGAGGAAGTTCGTAAACTCCTCGACGACGCGCATGCGGAAGCCTACTGGGTCCTCAACGAAAACCGAGACATCCTGGATGACCTGGCAACCAAGCTGCTGGAACAGGAAACCTTGAATCGTCACGAGTTGGCCGATATTTTTGCCAATGTGCGCAAGCATCAGCCACGAGAGACGTGGTTGTTCCACGAGGACCGTCCGGTCTCGGATCTGCCACCGGTCGCCATGCCTGCCGGCACCGTCACGGACAACTCCACCCAACCCGCCGACCCAGCCGACACGGATACCGAGACGACAACCCAACCGGTCACCCCAGCCGAAACCACCGATGACGTCGACGACGAGTCTCACGGTGATGACCAGGAGAAATAGATGATTGACCAACCGAGGATCGAAGCGGCCGTACGTGAGATGCTCCTGGCGGTGGGTGAGGATCCGGATAGAGATGGCCTGATCGAAACTCCGGCACGGGTAGCCCGGGCGTACGGGGAGTTTTTCTCCGGATTGCACCGCGAGCCCGCAGAGGTGCTGGGCACCACATTCGACATCTCGCACGACGAACTTGTGTTGGTCAAAGACATCGAGTTCTATTCGATGTGTGAACACCACCTGGTTCCGTTTCATGGCAACGCCCACGTCGGGTATATCCCCTCGGCCGAGGGCAAGATCACCGGTTTATCAAAGCTTGCCCGGCTGGTCGATTTGTTTGCGCGTCGTCCGCAGGTACAAGAGCGCTTGACCACTCAGGTTGTCGAAGCGATCATGGAACACTTGGAACCGGCGGGCGCCATCGTTGTCATTTCGGCGGAGCATATGTGCATGTCGATGCGCGGGGTGCAAAAACCACACGCCAAGACCGTGACCTCGGCGGTGCGCGGCCAACTTCGTGAATCGTCCACCCGCAACGAGGCGATGAGTCTGATTCTCAATGCCGGGGTACACTAAGCCCGGCGGAGATAACCAAACAGGAAGGATTACCCATGTCTATTGGAGCTGTCCCAGGAACCGGTCCGGCCACGGGTCCACTGTCAGTGGTTCGTAAGGCCACGCGCAAAAGTTTTTCGGATTTGCCAACCGATCGCACCTTGGTCATGGGCATTCTCAACGTGACGGATAATTCGTTTTCCGATGGCGGAGAGAACTTCAATACGGCCAAGGCGATCGACCATGGGCTGCGCATGCACTATGCGGGTGCAGATATCGTCGATGTCGGTGGTGAATCTACTGCACCGGGCACCGAAGAGGTCAGCGTTGCAGAAGAACAGCGACGCATCCTGCCGGTCATCGAAGCCCTTATTAAAGCTGGCGTGTATGTCTCCGTCGATACCCGGCACACCGATACCGTGCGTGCGGCACTGGAATTTGGTGAGGTGCTGATCAATGACGTCTCGGGCTTGTCGCACGAGGCCGATATGCCCGCGCTCATCGCTGAGACCGGTGCCCGCTATATTGTGATGCACAATCGCGGCAATTCCAAGACGATGGATGAGCTCACCAGCTATGACGATCTGGTGACCGATGTGGTTGCTGAAACCCAGCAGATTCTGGATACGTTCATTGCGGCAGGTGTGAAACACGAGCAGTTGATCGTGGACCCGGGGCTCGGATTCTCCAAGGCGGGGGAACAGAACTGGCAGTTACTCAATAACCTGGCGGCGTTCGAGGCGCTGGGCTATCCGGTGCTGATCGGTGCCTCGCGGAAACGGTTTGTGGGTTCGATGCTTGCCGAACAAGATGACGAAGCAGTGGAACCACGTCAGCGAGATCATGCGACCGCCGCGATTACTGCCCAGGTTGCCGATCAGGGTGTGTGGGCTGTGCGCGTGCACTCGGTGATCCCAAATCTGGATGCCGTCAAAACCGTGGCCGCCCGTCAGGCAGTAGAATAACCGGTAGGCCACCATGGGGATCATCAGTTTGACGGGGCTGCGCGCCCGCGGCCACCACGGTGTGCTCGACCATGAGCGTGCCACCGGCCAGACCTTCCTTGTTGATCTAGAGCTCGAACTCGATGTGGACGAAGCTGCCCAGACCGATGATGTCGCCGCCACGGTGAACTATGCCGAGGTGGCCAAAGTCGTCGAGGAGATCGTCACCGGCGAGCCGGTCAACCTCATCGAAACCCTGGCCGTGGCCATGGCCGATGCGATTCTTCGAAACTTCCCGCGCGTCACATCAGTACTCGTGACGGTGAATAAACCCCAGGCACCCATCCCGGCAGATTTCGCCAATGTTGCCGTGACCATCAGCCGCGACCGACACCAGACACCGGAGTCGACATGAGCGCACTGGATCCTCAATTGGTCACTGCCCCGCAGACTCCCGCGGTGGCCGTGGTCGCGCTGGGCTCGAATCTGGGCGACTCCCAAACAATTCTTGACGACGCGGTCCAAGCCTTTCGCGATCACGAGGCAATCAGTGTGACGACAACCTCTCCCTTGGCCAAGACCGCACCGGTTGGGGGGCCCGAACAACCTGATTTCCTCAACCAAGTACTCGTGGTCGAAACCACGCTGGCCCCCTATGCCCTGCTGCAGTTTGGGCACGAACTGGAACACGCCGCCGCACGAATACGCGATGTCCGGTGGGGCCCGCGCACGCTCGACGTCGACCTCGTTACCTATGACAATGTCACATCCAAGCACCCGGTGCTCACGCTGCCCCATCCCAGAGCGCATGAACGCGCCTTCGTGCTCGTCCCGTGGTCGTGGGCCGACCCGCACGCCACGCTGACAGGCCAGTCGGTCGCGCACCTGGCGTCGCAGGCAGCCGACGCCGACACCGTCCACAAATACCAGGACGACTCATGACATCAATTCGTTACGGGTGGGTCGTGTTGATAGTCCTCCTGGCCGCGATTTTGGGCTGGCTCGCCGCATTTTTTACCGCAGAATCGGGTTGGGCAATCCCCGCGCTAGGCTACCCGGCCGTGATGACTCTGGCCGCCGTGGGTGTGCTCGAACTGATCTTGGGCATTCGAGTGCTCAAAGACCGCCAACGTCCCGTGGCCGATCGCATGAACCCCGTTGCCGCAGCCCGCACCCTGGTGTTAGCCCAGGCAGGCACGTATGCTGGGGCTGCCTTTGGTGGGTGGCACGCCGGAATTTTGTTGCACCGTGTTCCCCACGTTGGCTTCGGCTCGAGCGTGGTGACAGAAGCCACCGCGCTGGTCGTGACGGCGTTGGTGTTGGTGATCATAGGTTTTATTGTGGAACAATGGTGCCGAATCCCGCCGGACGATACCGACGGCAATGGCAACTACCATCAGCGGCCGCCCAATACTTCCGGAGCACAACCAACGACCCGGCAACAGGATTCCACCGACTGGTCTCAACGATAAGAATGCAGGCATGGATCACGAACAGCTCGACTACCGACGGGTTTCTCCCCGGCTGATACCGCTGCGCCAAATCAACAATGCCATCGGCTTTGGGTTCTTTTTTCTCGCGCTCCTAGTGCCGATCGTCATTGTTAACGCCGTGAATTCCACCTTCTTCTCGATGAACAGTGCTGCCTACTTGCTGTACGTGCTGCCGGTGGCCGTGCTCGTATGGGGGATCGTCTTGGCGTGCATTATCCCGCGCCAAGTACGAGCCATGGGCTATTTGGAACAGCAGGACGATCTGCTGTTGCGACGCGGTATCCTGTTCCGCAACCAGGTGGCGGTGCCCTACGGTCGCATCCAGTACGTGGACATCCGCCAGGGGCCACTGCAACGTGCCTTCGGCGTCACGCAAATTGTCATTACGACGGCTGGCGGCGGCACCGCGTCCACGTTCGAGGGACTGGTCATGCCGGAAGCCGAACGTCTCCGTGATGAACTGACTCAGCGCGGCTATGCTCGTCTGGCAGAATTGGGTCAATCATGACCGAACAGCAGACTCAGCACATTCCGTGGCGGCGCGTCCACCCCATCTCACCGTTCATTAAGTCGTGGTCGGCGCTGTTAGTGTTCGTATACATCATCACGAGCCTCTCGGTGCAGACGCTGCGCGACATCGTCAACTCGGTAGATATGGGGACGGGTCAAGCCCTGTTGGTGTTGCTGGGTATTGTGATCGCCATTTTGGTGGTTGCTGCCATCCTGTACGCGATCTCATGGCGGTTCTATCAGTTCCGCATCACCTCAGATGCCGTGGAACTTCACGCCGGTGTGATCTTTCGGCAGCGGCGGTATATGCGCTTGGACCGACTGCAAGCCGTGGATATCGTGCGCCCATTCTTTGCACGAATTTTCGGGCTCTCGAAGCTGTCATTGCATGCCGCAGATGGTTCCGAAACCACATTGACGTTGGAGTATCTCAAAGAAGCCGAAGCCGAGCAGCTGCGTCGCGAAATCCTCTATTTGGCGTCGGGCGCCCAGGATGATCCGGCCCTCGACCCTGCTGTGGATCCCGCAGGCGAACAGGCCATCCTCCAGGCGCCTACTCACGGCGCACCTCGATACCCATATGCCGACTATTTGCGTCAGTACGTGCAACATAATCCACACGGGCTCAATGAGGATGTCGCGCCGGACCCTTCGACCGCACCGATTCCGACCCCGCAGCACCCCAAAACCCCGCCGCGTGAGTTGTTGACCATCCCGTTTGGTCGAGTGGTGGGGTCCGCCTTCGTGACAGGACTCGGGACCGGTTTGATCAGCGGGCTCTGGGCCGCGATCTTCGGTGGGTTTTTCGTGTGGCTTGGTCTCCAATCAGACCCGACTGCAGACGCGGTGCCGTTTGCGCTGGTCGGGGCGATTGGGTTTCTTGCTGTCACCATCGTGGTGGCGGCAATTACCGCCTTCAGTCAGGTGAACTCGAACTTTAATTTCACCGCACGCACCTCAGATTCGGGGGTCCGCCTGACCTCGGGCATGCTGTCGACGTCGTCGCACACCATCCCGCCTGGTCGTATTCAAGCCATCCAAATTTCACAGTCTTTGGCCTACCGGATCTTTGGCTGGTACCGCATCCAGGTCACCGTGGCCGGGTACGGACTCACGGATTCATCGACAACCGTGCTGCCGGTCGGCAAGTTCAATGACGTCATCATTATGATGTCGGTGCTCGCCCCAGACCCCGGGGTTTACAACGCCAACGACCTCATCTACCGCGCGATGAAATACACCTCCGACGATGACGGTTTCACCCATGTGCCGTCCCGAGCCCGGTTTTGGCAGCCGGTGGCCGGCCGACGTCACGGCTACACCACGACTCCGACACTGCTGCTCATTCGGTATGCGAAGCTGCGACGCATCCTGGCGATGATTCCGCACGAACGCATCCAACAGTCCACCGTGTACCAGTCGCTTTCGGATAAATTCTCGGGCACGGTTTCGGCGAGATTCACCACCCCGCCCGGCCCCGTCCGCGTCGACATCAAAAACCACGAGCCACACGAGCTGATTCAACTGTTCTTTGAAGAGTCCCAGATTGCAGCCCACGCACGGCGCATCAGCGATAAGAATGAGTGGATGGCTGAGGACGAACTGGAAAACTTTGCGAAAGCGGCACAAAAAGCGCAAGCGACGGGAGGTAATCGGGCGTGAAAGCATTTCCCGCACACATTGCATTCCAACCCGTCAGGTCCGAGCTGGCCACCTACCGGCAGATCCACAACCTGATCAGCCTGGTCATCTATGTGGGAATTCTCGGTGGGTCCGCCGCGCTAATCAGTGCACTCTCGGATCCCGGCTGGTGGCACATCCTGTTCTACATTCCCGCCATCTGGATTCTGATCCACTGCGTGGTGCGTATTTTTATCATCCCGCATCAAGTTCGCATCCACGGTTGGTCGGAACAATCCGATGACATTCTGATCCGCAGCGGCGCGATCTTCCGGGCGCATACGGCCGTGCCGTATGGACGGTTGCAGTTCGTCACCGTGCGTCAGGGACCATTGCAACGAAAATTCGACCTGGCCGATGTATCGATCACGACCGCGGGGTCCAAAGCGGCGATACACGGCCTACCAACTCGAGAAGCCACTCGGCTGCGCGATGACCTGTCGTCCCGCGGTTACGCGCGGCTGGCGGGACTCTAAGGGAGGGTCATGAGCGTTGATGAACCACTGACCACCGAGGCCATCGGTCAACCAAACCGTCTAGGCATCGGCATCATCGGGGCCGGACGCGTCGGTGGCGTCCTCGGGTTGGCACTGCAGCGCGCTGGTCACACGATCACAGCGGTCCACGCGGTCTCGGATGCCTCCGTCGGGCGTGCAGAAACCTTGCTACCCGATGTGCCGATTATCGAGATACCAGACATATTGCGCCGCTCCGAGGCCGTGATTTTTGCGGTCCCCGACGACGTCCTAGAGTCCCTGGTGGCCGGGCTAGCCGAAGCCGGACACATCCAAACCGGTCATCTGCTCGTCCACACGTCTGGTCGGTACGGCACCGACGTCATGCAGTCGGTGCGTGAGCACGGCGCCATTCCGGTGGCCATTCATCCCGCCATGACGTTCTCCGGGCTGTCACTAGATGCCGACCGGTTACAGAACACGGCGTTTGGTATTACCGCGGACGCGGTCGTGGCACCGATCGCCGAGGCGCTCGTCGTCGAGATGGGCGGCATCCCCGTCACCATTCCAGAAGCCGCCCGACCCGTCTACCATGCTGCGATGGCGCACGCGTCGAATCACCTGGTCACCCTGACGGCACAAGCTCAGGCCATGCTGACGGCTGCCGGTATCGACCAAGCGCCCAAACTCGTGGGCAACCTGATGAGCGCAAGCCTGGAAAATGCGCTATCCAATGGCGACCAAGCACTCACTGGCCCGGTATCGCGCGGTGATACCGGCACGGTTGCCAAACACGTCGAAACACTCAAAGCGCTCGATGACCAAGACCTGTTCGAAACCTATCGCGCCATGGCGGTGGCTACTGCCCGTCGGGCACATCGTGCAGGGTTCATCAACGCGGCCAAACTCGAAGAACTCCAGCACGTGCTCGAGGTCTGAAACACCACGGGCCAGCAGATCTCAACCACCGGCGCATCCGAGACTAGACTGTCTGACGTGACAGACCAACAAGCCCAACTGGTAACCACCACTCAAGCTGCGCGAGACCTTATCGCCGCAACGGTCGCCGAGGCGATCGCGGACGGCAAGCCCAACCCGACGGTTGGCCTGGTGCCCACCATGGGCGCCCTGCATGACGGCCACGGGGCGCTGTTCGAACAGGCCCGCGCCGAAAATGATGTGGTCATCGCCTCGATCTTCGTCAACCCACTGCAATTTGACCGCGACGAAGACTTTGAAAACTATCCGAGCACCCTGAACGCCGACCTCGAATTGGTCACGCGCTACGGTGGCGACATCGTCTTCGCCCCGGACACCCAGCACATGTACCCCGGCTACCCGGACGCCCCACAGATCCGCGTGAGTGCCGGAGAAATGGGCCGCATGTTTGAAGGCGCGTCACGGCCCGGCCACTTCGACGGCGTGTGCACCGTGGTGGCGAAACTGTGGAACATTCTCATCCCACCGGCGCCGGCACAATTCCGCAGCTATTTCGGGCAAAAAGATGCGCAACAGTTAGCGATCGTGACCCGCATGGCCCGGGACTTAAACACCGATGTGGCGATCCGTGCCGTTGATCTGGTTCGTGCCCCTTCTGGGCTGGCGCTGTCGTCGCGCAATGTCAGACTCGATGATCACGGCATGGAAAACGCCCTGGGATTATCCAAGGCACTGCACTATTTGGCCGACCAAGCAGCCGCCGGGGTGCCCCTTGATATTGCAGCGGCCAGAGACATCATTCGAGCACAAGAAAACGTCGAATTAGACTATTTGGAGATCGTCGATCCGGCTACCTTAGCGTCCCTGACACCACAGCAACTTGCCACCCCGCTGGCAAGCGAAGCCCTCGCGCTGGTGGCAGCTTGGGTCCCGCCGGTGAGACTGATCGACAACATGTTGTTAGCGCCGTAGGCTACCCATCACATACCGGACTGATTTCTTAGCAACCGGAACGATTTCGCAAGGAGACGCGTGACAAGCACAGCACCAAAACCGACCCAGGATCTTTATCGACACGTCAACGGTGAATGGATGGATTCCAACACCGTCCCGGCAGATCGCGGCACATATGGCGCGTTCATGGAATTGCACGACCAGTCCGAAATAGCAGTCCACGACATTCTGAAATCTGCGGCACAAGACCTTTCGAAAAAACAGCTTCGCAAACCGATTTCTGCGGAACATACCGATGACGGAGCAAAAGCCCGCATCGGTGCCCTGTATGCCGCGATGATGGATGAAGAAACCATCGAAGCCCTGGGTGTGACCCCGCTGTGGGAGACCCTGGATGAAGTCTCTGATATCTCGAGCACAGCAGAATTCTTGGAAACCACCGGCAAATTGGAACGCGAAGGCGTCGTCGGTGGTCCCGTCGGCACCGGAGCGATGCCCGATGCCGGCAATCCCGAACGGGTGCTGCTGCACATGATCCAAAGTGGACTCGGTCTGCCCGATGAATCGTACTATCGGGAAGAAAAATTTAGCGACATCGTCGAGGCGTATCGGACCTATGTGGAAACGCTCTTCTTGCTCTCCGGGCTGGCCCCAACCGAAAAGCGCGCTCGCAAGATGGCCAAGCGCGTCATCGATCTGGAAACCAAAATTGCCGCAAAGCACTGGGACATCGTCTCGGTGCGAGATGCCGTCAAACGCTACAACCTCTATGACCGTGACACCCTGCTAGAGAAGTTCCCATCGGGTATTCACTGGTTGACCGGCATGAACATGGCTCCGGGACAAGCACACGAAAACCGTTCCGAAGAGATTGTCGTGTGGCAGCCCGACTTTTTGACCGGTTTGGAAGAATTGCTGGATTCTGAGCCCATTAAATCCTGGCGCACCTGGCTGAAACTGCACATCATTTCCTCTCACGCACCATTCTTGTCGGATGACTTTGTCCAAGCGAACTTCGAGTTCAGCAAAGTGCTCTCGGGTACCGAAGAGCTCCGTCCGCGGTGGAAGCGCGCCGTTGGTCTGGTGAACTCGAGCCTGGGCGAAGACGTGGGCCGTCTCTATGTTGCCCAGCACTACACCGAATCGCATCGTGCGGATATGGATAAGCTCGTCGACGCACTGCAGCAGGCCTACCACGCATCAATCTCTGAACTGCCGTGGATGGGCGAGGAAACCCGACAGCGTGCACTCGAGAAGCTGGCCAAGTTCAACCCGATGGTCGGCTACCCGGTGAAATGGCACAACTACTCTGATATTGCCGTGGATGCCAGCGATCTTGTGGCCACCCTGGATCGTATTTCGGCACACGACGTGGAAGATAACCTCTCCAAAATTGAAAAGGGCCCGGACCCAGAAGAATGGCACATGAGCCCGCAGACGGTGAATGCATACTATTCACCATTAGAGAATGCGATCGTGTTCCCCGCAGCTATCTTGCAGCCACCATTCTTCTCACCCGACGCCACCCCGGCACAGAACTTTGGTGGCATCGGTGCTGTCATCGGTCACGAAATTGGTCACGGTTTCGATGATCAAGGCTCACAGTATGACGGTGATGGTGCGCTCAATGATTGGTGGACCGATGAAGATCGCGCTGCGTTCACTCAACGCACCGAATCGCTGGTGGATCAGTACAAAGTACTGGCACCGACTGAAGCACCAGAACACAACGTCAACGGTGAACTCACCCTCGGGGAGAACATCGGCGACCTGGGCGGCCTAGGCATCAGCCATAAGGCACTGTATCTGTACTTGGAACAGCACCCTGAGGCAGTCACAGCACAAGGTCTGGATCCGAACGATGCCGATGATCGACAAGCGATCGATCGGCAGTTCTTTGAGTCCTGGGCTTCGGTATGGCGTCAACTCATCCGTCCAGAAGCCGCGGTGACTCGCGTGTCAACGGACCCGCACTCACCCAATGAGTTCCGTTCCAACCAGGTCGTCAAAAACCTTGACGCGTTCCATGCTGCCTACGGCACCACACCCGAGGATGAGATGTGGTTAGCACCTGCAGAACGCGTGACGATCTGGTAAAACCGTAGTCATGAGCTTTGATCCTTATGCACCGCTACCCGATTTGGTCCAGATGACGATGAGCAGCGAAGACTTCACCGACGGTGACCGGCTGCCAACGCGGTCGGTCATGGAAAGTTTGGGCCTGGGCGGCAAAGACGAAGTGCCGCAGTTGTCATGGGACAATATCCCAGAGGGCACCAAGACCTTTGCGCTGACCTGTCTTGATCCGGATGCGCCAACGGCCAGCGGGTTCTGGCACATGTCGGCCTTCAATATTCCGGCGACGGTCACCTCGCTGCCGGGTGGCGCCGTCGCCTGGGGTACCATCGACTGGTCGGCATTTGGCGTGTCCGGTGCAGACCAGGGTCCGATTTTCGTCAAGAACGACCGCAACGTGGCGGGTTATACCGGTGCTGCGCCACCGGAAGGTCACCCAGACCACCGCTACATGTTCGTCATTCACGCTGTCGGCACCGAACTTGAACTCGGCAACGATGCCACCCCGGCCCAGGTTGGTTTCAACCTGTTCAAACACGCCATCGGCCGCGGTCGAATTACCGGTGTCTTCGGGCGCTAGCACGGCACGTATATCGCACTCAAAAACAACTGTGGCCGCAACCTGCGAAAGGTTGCGGCCACAGTCAATTCAGGTAGTCGGGATTACTTGGTCTGCGCCAGAATATCGGTAATGACGCTCAAGCCTTCTTGCAGCAGATCTTCGTCTATGACTACAGGTGGCAAGAACCGCAGCACGTTGCCGTAGGTTCCGGCGGTCAGTGTGATGACGCCCTGCTTGCGTGCCTCCACGGCGATCTCATTGACCAGCTTGGCTAGTGGTTCTTTGGTTTCCGGATCGACGAATTCAATGGCCATCATCGCACCGCGACCGCGAATGTCACCCACCCGAGCATCGTCCTTTTGGATTCTGGTGAAGTGCTCGGTGATGAGCTCGCCGATGCGGTTTGCTTTCGCCGACAGTTCTTCTTCTTCCATGACTTCGAGTGAGGCCAGGGCGGCAGCAACAGCCACTGGGTTGCCACCGTAGGTGCCGCCCAGACCACCGGCGTGGACGGCGTCCATGACGTCAGCGCGGCCGGTTACCGCCGACAGCGGCATACCACCGGCGATGCCCTTGGCCAGTGTGATCAGATCTGGTTCGATGCCCTCGGTGGTGGAGGCAAACCAGTCACCGGTCCGGGCAAAACCGGTTTGGACCTCGTCGGCGATAAACAGCACGTTGTTGGCTTTACACCACTCAACAATCTTGGCCAAAAAGCCCTCAGCCGGCACGATGAAGCCACCTTCACCCTGGATAGGTTCCATGATCACCGCGGCCAACTGGTTGGCGCCGATCTGCGTTTCCAATGATTCGATGGTACGGGCCGCGGCCTGTGCACCCGTCAGGCCGTCGCGGTACGGGTAGGATCCAGGCACTCGGTAGGTTTCGGACGCGAATGGCCCAAACGATTCTTTATACGGCATGTTCTTGGCGGTCAGCCCCATGGTCAGCGTGGTGCGACCGTGGTAAGCGTTATCGAACGCCGCAATGGCCTGCTTGCCGGTGTATGCGCGAGCCACTTTGACAGCATTTTCGACGGCTTCAGCACCCGAGTTCAATAGTACGGTGCGTGTTTGACCGGAGATTGGCACCAGCCCATCGAGGCGTTGTGCCAACTGCACGTAGGACTCATACGGGGTGACCATGAAGCAGGTGTGGGTAAAGTCCGCGACTTGTTCTTGCACAGCTTGAACAATTTTTGGATGCGATGCACCGACCGTGGTCACAGCGATCCCCGCGCCTAGGTCAATGAGACGGTTGCCATCAACATCCTCGACGATGCCGCCTTCAGCACGAGCAGCAAACGCCGGTGTGGAGGGGCTGACAGCCTTTGGAACATACGTTTCAAGGCGTTCATGCAGTTCACGGGCTTTAGGGCCGGGGAGTTCGGTGACGAGTTTGCGAGACTGATCTAGCGGTTCACGCGACATTCAATATTCCTTACGTAGCTGTAACAAGACTGGGTGCTTCGTTCATTATGAGACATCAGAGCTATGTGCGGCCAATAGAACCTTGTCATGATGGGTATGCTTAACCGGTATGGACGAGCGATTACTGACAGCATTTCTGACGGTGGCTGAAACTCAGAACGTTTCAGTGGCTGCACGCCGCTTGAATATCACCCAGCCTGCGCTGTCTCGGCAATTACAAAAACTGCAGCGTCACCTCAAAGTGGCACTGTTGCAATCGCATCATTCCGGTGTGGGTCTCACCGCTGCAGGTGAAGAATTTTTGCCCGTCGCCCGGCGGTTAGTCGATGAGATGCGCAAGGCTGAATCGTTTGCACGCATGTTAGCCACCGGTGCATTTACCGAGATCACTTTCGCCGCACCGGGGACGACACTCATCGATATCGTGATCCCGTTCGTTGCCACCCTGGATTCGAAACAACTGCATTCGCACGTTATAGAAACTCCGCTCGGAGCATCGTTGGAACAGGCGGTCAACACCGCAGATCTGGTGATCATGCCCTCGGAGCCGCCCCGTGATCTGGCCTCAATTGCTCTGGTGGAGCTCCCGGTGTGGGCTTATGTTGCGCCCGGCCATCCGTGGGCTGACCGTGACGAAATTTCGCTGGATGAGCTCGTGGAAGAACGGGTCGTGGTTGCCACCACCGACTTCATGTCGCGCAGGGTATTAGACGGCGCGGTTGATGTTGCCGGGCTGACCGTGCCACAAATTGTGGAAACGAATTCAGGCCGCGTTGCCCAGGCCCTCGTGGCGACGGGGAATGGGGTCGCCGTGGTCACCGAGGATGCGTTCTTCGGGTTGAAGCCGGCCAAAATTACTACGGGGCACCACATTTTATCTGTGTGGTTACACGCCGGTTGGCGAGCCGATCACTACGCTCTGGAACGTGTGCAAGAGCTCGCAGAGGAACTCGCGGCATTTGCACAAGCACGGTATCCGGAACTCACCCCGGGCCCGATTGATCCACAACCTTGAGCGTGCTGGTGAGCCAAGGGCGATTAAACTGCACATGTCGGACATAACGAAACTCAGTGGGCCTGCGCCGGGCTAGACTACTAGGCGTGAGTACGACCAACGCAGCTAATGCCAACCCATCCGACGCCGAAGGCGCTACAAATACCCGTGATCAGCGAAAGGTTCGTCAGGCGAAACGCCAAGAACTGCTCGATGCCGGCATCCAGGCCTATCCGGTTGCGGTAGACCGCACCCATTCGCTGGCCGAGATTCGTGAAAAGTACCCGAACCTCGAAGCGGGCGAAGAAACCGGCGACATCGTGGCCGTGGCTGGTCGCGTCGTATTCCAACGCAATACCGGAAAACTCGCGTTCGTCACGCTGCAAGAAGGCGGCGAAACCGGTGACCATCCACGTCTACAGGTCATGCTGTCCCAGGCCCGCGTGGGAGCAGAAGCCCTGGACTCATATAAGCACCTGGTCGACCTCGGTGACCACATCGCCGTCACCGGTGAAGTCATTACATCCAAACGCGGCGAGCTGTCGATCATGGCAGATACCTGGACCATGGCATCCAAAGCGCTGCGTCCACTGCCCGTACTGCACGCTGACCTGGCCGATGAGACCCGCGTGCGGCAGCGCTATGCCGATCTGATCGTGCGCCAAGAAGCCGCTGCAATGGTGCATACTCGCTCGGGTGTGGTCCGTGCCGTCCGTCGTGCGCTCGAAGATCAGGGCTACATCGAAGTCGAAACGCCGATTTTGCAGCTGATTCACGGTGGGGCACAGGCTCGACCATTTGAAACACATCTCAATGCATTTGACCAGACGATGACGCTGCGTATTGCCACCGAGCTCTTCCTGAAGCGCGCCGTGGTCGGTGGCATCGACAAGATCTTTGAAATCGGACGGGTTTTCCGAAATGAGGGGGTGGATTCCACACACTCACCGGAGTTCACCATGCTGGAAGCCTACGAAGCATACTCCGATATGTATGGCATGGCCGAGCGCATTCGCGAAATCATTCTGTCGGCTGCCAACGCTGCCGGTGTCGGTCACGAGTTGATCACGCCAGAAGGCCAGACCGTGGTACTCGATAGCGAGTGGGAATGGAAAGAATTTTACCCCGCCATCTCCGAAACCGTCGGCCAGGATATTACACCCGACACCTCGGCAGAAGAACTGCGGGCCATCGCCGAGGCGAACAACGTTGAGGTTGACGAGCAGCTATCCGTTCAGCAGTTGGCGATGGAACTCTTCGACGAACTCGTGGAACCACATATCGTCCAGCCAACATTTATTTATCACTACCCGCAAGCGGCCCAGCCACTTGCTCGCCCACACCGCGACGACCCGCGCATGGTGGAAGCCTGGGACCTGATTATTAACGGTTATGAGATCGGCACCGCATTTTCCGAACTTATTGACCCCGTTATCCAGCGCGAACGCCTGACTGCTCAATCCGATGCTGCAGCTGCTGGCGATGAAGAAGCTATGCAACTGGATCACGACTTCCTTCGGGCTCTAGAATATGGTGCACCCCCAACCGGCGGACTCGGTATGGGTGTTGATCGGTTGGTCATGTTGTTGACCGGCACCGGGATTCGTGAAACCATTTTGTTCCCGCTGCTGAAACCAGAAGGCGACGAGTAAGGAGGCACTATGGAAGTGTTCTGGGATTATTTTGAAGTCCTTGCCCCATCCATTGGGCTGTTCTTTATCTTCTGGTTGGTTATGCGCTCGCTGTTTCGCGGGGATTCCGGTGAACGTGATGCCAAGCGGGATGCCGAAGAGCGTGAAGCGCAACTGTGGGCCCAGCGTCGTGCCGCAAAACAACAGGGTGTGGAAGACGAAGCCAACGCAACAGTAGAAAAGTTTTAGTCCGGGAATAACGCTGACTCAAAGCTGGTTATCTCTACTCCTAACAATTACCTTTGTGTGAAAGGACTAGAGTTGTGCAAATTTTACCTTGAGCCGATCAGACTCAGCTTTCGGTAAAAATGGTGCATTTCCTTCGCCCAGCAGTGAACAGTAGTCTCAATACGATTTATAACTCAGTACGATCAGACTCAATAGTCAGCAAGGAGTGTGCCTATGTTTGAAAGATTCACCGATCGGGCCAGACGAGTAGTAGTGCTTGCGCAGGAAGAAGCGCGCATGCTGAACCACTCGTACATCGGCACCGAGCACATCCTGCTCGGGTTGATCCACGAAGGCGATGGCGTGGCCGCCAAAGCCCTGCAATCCCTTGACGTTTCGTTAGGCGCGGTACGCGAGCAGGTGCGAGAAATTATCGGTCAGGGCCAGCAAGCGCCATCCGGTCACATCCCATTCACCCCGCGTGCCAAAAAAGTTTTAGAACTCTCACTGCGTGAAGCACTGCAACTTGGCCACAACTACATCGGCACCGAACACATCCTGCTCGGACTCATCCGTGAAGGTGAAGGCGTGGCCGCACAGGTACTCGTGCAGCTGGGCGCCGACCTCAACCGCGTCCGCCAGACAGTCATTCAGTTGTTGTCCGGTTACCAGGGCTCCGGCGAAGGTGAAGGTAAAGAAACCGCAGGAGTTTCTGCTTCAGGTGGCAGCCAAGGCCAGCAGGCCGGTTCAGTTGTGCTCGACCAGTTCGGTACGAACCTCACTGCAGCATCCCGCGAATCTCGGCTTGACCCAGTCATTGGGCGCAGCGACGAGATGGAACGCGTCATGCAGGTGCTCTCGCGTCGTACCAAGAACAACCCGGTGCTCATCGGTGAACCCGGTGTTGGTAAGACGGCCGTTGTCGAAGGTCTGGCACAGGCCATTGTGCGTGACGATGTACCAGAGACTTTGAAAGACAAGCAGCTATACACCCTCGATCTGGGTTCGCTGGTTGCCGGTTCTCGTTACCGCGGTGATTTCGAAGAGCGCCTGAAGAAGGTTCTCAAAGAAATTCGCACTCGTGGCGACATCATCCTGTTCATCGACGAGATTCATACACTCGTAGGTGCCGGTGCCGCAGAAGGCGCCATCGATGCCGCTTCGATTCTCAAGCCGATGTTGGCACGCGGCGAACTGCAGACCATCGGTGCCACGACACTGGATGAATACCGCAAACACATTGAAAAAGATGCGGCCCTGGAACGTCGTTTTCAGCCCATCCAGGTTGACGAACCATCAGTTGAAGACTCCGTTGCCATTCTGCGTGGTCTGCGCGACCGGTACGAAACGCACCACCGTGTGTCCATCACGGATGAAGCACTCCAGGCAGCTGCCACCATGGCAGATCGCTACATCTCAGATCGCTTCCTGCCGGATAAGGCAGTCGACTTGATCGATGAGGCCGGTGCACGTCTGCGTATTCAGCGGATGTCGACCCCTCCAGAGATCAAGGAATACGATGCGCGCATCGAGGAAGTACGCAAAGAGAAGGAAGCCGCCATTGACGGCCAAGACTTCGAAGGTGCGGCCTCACTACGTGACAAAGAACAGTCACTCCAAGATGAGCGCAACACCAAAGAACGCGAATGGCGTGACGAAGCCGCTCACGGTATCGCCGAAGTCGGCGAAGACATGATTGCCGAAGTGCTATCGAAGTCCACCGGTATTCCAGTCTTCCGTCTCTCCGAAAGCGAAGCCGAGCGTTTGCGCAATATGGAAGACGAACTGCATCGTCGGGTCATTGGCCAAGACGAAGCAGTCAAGTCGCTGTCACGTGCGATTCGTCGTACCCGTGCCGGGCTGAAGGATCCACACCGTCCAACCGGCTCGTTCATCTTTGCCGGTCCGACCGGTGTTGGTAAAACCGAGCTGGCCAAGACGCTGTCCGAGTTCCTGTTCGGGGATGAAGAAGCCCTGATCACCCTGGACATGTCAGAATTCCAAGAGAAACACACCGTCTCACGCCTCTTCGGTGCCCCTCCGGGCTACGTCGGCTACGAGGAAGGTGGCCAGCTGACCGAACAGGTTCGTCGCCGTCCGTTCTCCGTTGTCCTGTTTGACGAAGTTGAAAAAGCCCACCAGGACCTTTTCAACTCGTTGCTGCAAATTCTGGAAGAAGGTCGTCTGACCGACTCACAGGGTCGCGTTGTGGACTTCAAGAACACGGTCATCATTATGACGACCAACCTTGGTACCTTCGATATTGCTAAGGGTGTTCAGACCGGTTTCCAGTCAATTTCTGACACCGAGACCGGATACGAACGTATGAAGGCAACCGTTCAGCAGGAGCTGCGTCAGCACTTCCGCCCAGAGTTTCTCAACCGTGTGGACGACACGATTGTCTTCCCACAGCTGTCCATCTCCGAAATCATCGAGATTGTCGACCTCTTCATTGGCAGCCTCGAGGAGCGTTTGAAAGAACAGAACCTGAGCATCGAACTGGATCAGGCCTCCAAGGAACTGTTGGCAGAGCGTGGTTACGACCCATCCATGGGTGCCCGTCCGCTGCGTCGTACGGTGCAAGACATGCTGGAAGATAAACTGTCCGAGAAGCTGCTCTTCGGTGAAATCCCGCCTTACACCCACATCCTCGTGTCCGTGAAGGGCGAAGGCAAGAATGCGGAACTCGACTTCGAACTGGTCAACCAACCAGAATCGATCGAAGCCGCACCAGAACGCGAAGCAATCGAGGCAGGTAGCGACAGCTAACCTTTAGCCTCGGACAAAAAGTGCTGGACCCCTCAACGAGAGGGTTCCAGCACTTTTTTATGCGACAGCAATAGTTCATGCTGACGCCTCGTTGTGGTCTACAGTAGAGGCCGTACCCCGGGGAGCTGACACGGCTGAGAGTGCGCAACGCGCAGACCCGAACACCTGATCCGGATCATGCCGGCGGAGGAAGGGCCAGATGACTTCACCAGTTCACGCCACGCAATGTGTTGCGAAACCTTTCGAATCTTCCATACCTTGTGCGGCAATGATTTTTCCGCCCTTGTTTCAACTCGCTGGTGCATGGCGACATCCCAAGAATCGTTCCGACTGGTTACGTGCCAAATTCTGGGCGGATATAGGACGCTAACTGGAAGCAGACGGCTATGACATGTTGTTTGTTCCAGATGCGATGGCAATGGCACGTGGTCACGATGGCACCACAGATGCTGTTATTGCAGCAGGTGCCAAAGGGGGAATTTACCTGGATCCTGTGACCGTGATGTCGGCTGTTGCCTCCGTGACAGAACGGCTGCGTCTAGGATGTACGCTTTCTACATCCTTTGTGCCGGCTTACGATATTGCTCGCAGGGTAGCGACCTTGCATCAACTGTCCGGGGGTCCCGCCGCCTGGAATATCGTGACTTCTGCCTACGATTATGAGGCGCAAAACATGGGCCTGCCCGGGCTTGAACCCAGAGCAGATAGGTATCACAAAGCGGACAAGGTCACCCAAGAGGTGCTGGACGTCTGGCAAACATTCCCAGACGATGCACTGTGGGTAGATACCGAAACCGGCCGTTTCGCTGACCCCACACGTATCCAGCCGACCAACCACGGCATTGGCCCTTTGACCGTGCCGGGAGACGTCGAGGGCCATCGTCCGATGCTATTGCAAGCCGGTGCTTCCCCAACAGGTCTGGATTTTGCTGCTCGCTAGGCTGACGCAACATTTATGGTGGCGGCCGACGGTGCTCAAGGTCAACAGATTCGTGCGGATCTTCGCTACAGAGCATCACAAGCAGGAAGAAACCCAGATAGGATCACCACGCTGATGGGTGTTCAACCCGTCGTCGCCGAATCCGGAGTCGCTGCGGAGGAAAAACTGCGGCAGCTCAAAGGCCTGATTGACCCAGTCACTGCCTTGCAGGATCTGGCCACTTTGTTCCGGGCTGATCCTGCTGACTGGTCCTTGAAGGATTCAGCCGCAGAATTTTTGCGAACACAGCATGGCGCGACCGGTGCCGAAGGATTCGAAAATACTGTTGCCGAACTCGTAGCGGGCGGAATAACGACGCTTGGACAGCTTGCGATGTTGGGTGCAATCGCGCAATTCAAACCTCTTCTCGTCGGTACCGCTGATTCTGTCGCTCAACAAATGCTGGATTTGGTCGAACAGGGTGCAACCGACGGGTTTATGATCATGGGTACTGTCGTCCCTGAATCCTTTACGGACTTTGCACCAGTGATTCGATTACACGAGGAGGCTGCACCCAAAATCTAGTTTGCGGCCACAGCACCAGATGGTCATGATCCTCCTAAGGATGGTGATTGACGGTGGCACGTAGCGAGCGCATCGTGGGGTCAGAGTATCCCGAGCCGAATAACAGTACATGAACCAGCAGTGGGACGAGTTGGAAAGTCGGGATACGTTCTTGCCAACCTGCAGTCAGCGGAAACACTGCGTTATAGCCGTCCATAACGGCCGGCCCGAATCCGCCAAATAGCTGCATCATGGCAATGTCTTGTTCGCGATGGCCCCAATGACATGAGGGATCAATCAACCAGCTGGCACCCGATTGATCGACCATGCGGTTGCCAGCCCACAGATCTCCATGCACCACAGTTGGTGGCTCTTGTGGTCCCAGGTGCTCAGGGATGATGGCTTGTGCCATCTGGAGTGCAGAGGCATCGAGTTGGCTCGACTCAATTGCCTGTTCGGTTAACGGGATGATCCTGTTGGTCACCAGAGTTTCATGCAAAGTTTCGGTGGGTTGTAGGTCAACGGCAGCGCCGCCCAGAAACCAGTGGTCGAGCCCTTCGAGACTGCCAAATGTTTGTGCTGGGTCAGCAGTCTGCTGTGCGGTCAGATGCAGTTGCGCTAACTCTTGGCCAAACACATATTCGGGGTGCTCAATAGCAGCAGAACCGTCTTTGGCTTCAACGTGGCTGATGATGAGCTGTTCCTCGGTCACCTCATATACCTGGGGCACCCTTGCCCCAAGCGCCCCTAGGGCTTGTAAGCCGGCTGCTTCGAACTGGAAGAAGCCTTCTGGAGCACCGGGTAACGATTTGCGGAACGCTTTGGTCCCATCAGTCAGCGTAACCGTCGACGTCGAACCGGTCAGACTCACTGGGCACCGTAGCGTTGCAGGACGGTTTCGAGACTCTGGTCTTCAACGGCCCTCACGAGTCCGCGCGCTGCATCCTCAATCTGGTCGTACATCGAAACAAAAGCGTCCTCGGGGTGGCCATACGGGTCTGGCACGTTGGCAATACCGTCCTGGTCTACCGCCGAGGCGAATGCCCCGAAACGAACGATCTTGGCGCGTTGTTCGTCAGTGTCAGTAAGCGCCAGAATATTTGCCAGATTCGAATCGTCCATCGCCAAGATGACGTCTGCTTCATCCAGGTGCGTTGGTGTGAGCTGCTCGGCTACCGAACTGAACCCATAACCGCGTTCGGTCCCGACTTTTCGGGTCAGCTTATGGGCCTGGCTGCCAATGTGATAATCCGAGGTGCCGGCTGACGTAACGTCAGCATTGATGCCGGCTTTGGAAAACTCTTTGATGAGTACCGATTCGGCGGCAGGGGAGCGACAAATATTTCCGAGACAAACAGTCAAAATCTTCATAGCTTCTATTGTGCGGAGGTTTGCAGCCGTTGGCCAGACTCTTCGTGCCGTGTCCGCAGCTGGCACATTGGTCGCTGGGCACTCGCTGTCGAATGGCTAGACAGACTACAGTGGGGAGAATGGAATTTGCCGTCCGCCCAGCCCGAACCCAAGATGTCGCTGTCATTCGATCCCTGGTCCAACCGTTAGCCACCGATCGTGTGCTGCTGGATAAGGACAAGGTTGCCTATTTTGAGGCCATCCAAGAATTTTTGATTGCCGAAAATCCTGACGGTGAGATTGTCGGCTTTGGTGCGGTACACGTGATGTGGGAGGACTTAGCTGAAGTTCGCACTCTGGCTACCGCAGATTCCTATCAGGGCCAGGGCGTCGGTGGAGTGGTGCTGAATGCTCTGCTGGATCGCGCCGAAGACTTAGGCGTCCAGCACGTCTTTTGTTTGACGTTTGAAACCTCGTTTTTCCAGCGTCACGGTTTCGAAGTCATGGATGATCAGTCGGTCCTTGACCCGGATGTCTTTGCTCAGTTGCTGCGTTCCACTGACGAGGGTGTCGCTGAATTCTTGGATTTGGCACGCGTTAAACCCAATACGTTGGGCAATACTCGGATGATTATCGACCTGGCCTCACGGCCGAACCGTGGTTAGGGCAACGCCAACACTTCGTTGTCGAGCACTGCAAGACCATCGGAGACTAAGCCGTTGACCGCGCGGTTCCATTGCGTTTGCTCGGGGACGTGTCGACCCAGCCGACCGGTTGCCTCAACGGTGGTCTGTAAGCCGCCGACATCGATGGTGCCCTGGGCACGTAAGACGCCCATGATGGCCCCGCGAACTTGTCGATCCGAGCCGGCCCACGACTGCGTCCGGGTCACGATTTCAGGTTCAGGTTTCCCCACGGCCACCCAGGCGCACAGGTCTTCTACCGGGCACTGGGCACATTTCGGGGCTCGTGCCGTACAGATCAGCGCACCAAGCTCCATGACCGCAACATTCCAAGTGTTCGCATCGCTCACCCCTTGGTCTGTGGAGGTCTCGGGCATGAGGTCAGTAGCCAGCCTCCGTTCGGCGGCCGTCAGACTGGGTGCGGCCGCGCCTTGGCCTGAGAACATGCGCGCGTGAACCCGTCGGATATTGGTATCGATCACCACCTCGGGGATCTCAAAGGCAAAAGATGACACGGCCGCTGCGGTGTACTCGCCGATGCCCGGTAATTGCAATAACAGTTGCGGATCGGTGGGCAGAACGCCACCGTGTTCGGCGACGACAGCTTTGGCAGTCTCATGGAGGCGCAACGCTCGGCGCGGATAGCCCAGTCGTCCCCACATGATCAATACGTCCGAGGCTTCTGCTTCGGCGAGTTCTTGCGGCCCCGGCCAGCGTTTCATCCATGCCAGCCAAGCATCCCAGACCCGAGCGACTTGGGTTTGTTGCAGCATCACTTCGGATACGAGGATCCCCCAGGCCGTGGTGTCTGGTTCGCGCCAGGGAAGTTGCCGACCCTGCTGGGCGTACCAGTGAAGAATGCGCTTGCGAACCTGCTGGATGTGGTCTTTAGACAGGTGTGGGGTAACGGATGACATATGCACCATGCTAGTCGTAGCCAGTTGACAGTCAGTCTGAGTCGCTAAACTATTGACCATGGCCGACAACGCGAATCTTCCCCCTCGTCCGAAACGTATTCCGCCGCATATTTTGCGGCGCCGTCGTATCGTCGCGGTCATTATTCTGTTGATTATTTTGGGCCTCATTGGTTGGGGCATCTGGGCGTTGGTGAGCCTATTTGTGCCCGATGAGCAGCAGGATCAGCCGCAACCCGAGCCAACGGTGAGCGAAAGCGCGTCACCCGCCCCCAGCGAGTCCGAGTCGCCCGATGATGATACTGCCGCCAACGCGAATGCGTGTGACCCGGACGTGCTTGCCGTGACGGGTGCGACCGATCAGGAGACGTATGGCGCCGATGAGTTCCCGACGTTTTCGATGACGATTGCGCATGAAGGCGACGAGCTGTGTGATGCGTCGTTAGGTTCTGACCAGCAGAGTTTTGTGGTTGAGGACGCTGAGGGAGAGTTCGTGTTTTCGACGCGCGCCTGCCAGGTGGATCCGCAGTCGCAGGTGGTGGAAATGGAACCTGGTCAGTCCGAAGCCGTGGAGTTTCAGTGGGAACGCGTGGGGACCGATGAGTCTTGCGAGACGGTGGTCGAAGATATCTCGGCTGGTGAGTATCAGCTGGTTGTGGGGCTTGGCGAAGAGACCGCTGAACCGGTGACCTTCGAGCTGCAATAGCGGTTATTTGTCGTCGGGTTCCATGCCGGGAAAATACCGCAGTGAATCCCGTAGTTCTTGGCGCGCTTCTTCGACGGTGCGCCCTCCGTGGGGTTGCCGCGGTGGGGGCCTGTTTGCCGGGCTGAACAGTGAGGTCATCGCTTCGGTCAACGAGCTGGTCTGTAGCACCTGCATGCCCTTGGGCACGGTCATGTCGTCGTCTTCGGGAACGATGGCTTTGGCAAAGCCCAGGCGGTGGGCTTCTTTGAGACGTCGTTCCATACCGGCTGCAGGGCGAAGCTCGCCGGCCAGGGAGAGCTCACCGATCAGCACTGTGCTGCGTGGTAGTGGCAGTTCATTGCGTGATGACATGATGGCAGCGGCGACCGCGAGATCCGCCGCGGGCTCGTACACGCTGATACCGCCAACCGTGGATGCGTAAATATCTTGGTTGGTGAAGTCGTTATGCAAGTGCCGTGACAGGATGGCGATGACGGTATTGAGCCGTGATTGGACCAAGCCTGTCACGACGCGGCGTGGTGAGCCGCCGGTGCCTTGCGACACGAGGGCCTGGATTTCTGTCATGAGTGGCCGGTGCCCGTCTAGGGCAACGGTGATGGCGGTGCCCGATGCCGGGGTCGCGAAGGTGTTGATGAATAGTCCAGATGGGTCATCGATGGATCCGATGCCGGAGTCTTTCATCGAAAAGCAGCCAACCTCATCGGTTGAACCGTAGCGGTTCTTGGCCGACCGGATGAAGCGCAATTGTGAGTGTCGGTCACCGTGGAACTGGCAGACCACATCGACCAGGTGTTCCATCGTGCGTGGCCCGGCAATGCTGCCTTCTTTCGTCACGTGACCCACCAGGATGGTGGCGATATTGTGACGTTTCGCCAACCGGATGATGGAGGCGGTGACTTCTTGAATCTGCATCCGCCCGCCAGGGGTACCGTCGATCGAGGCAGACTGGATGGTTTGTACCGAGTCGACCACGAGGAAGTCGGGTTTGATGTGTTCGATCTGGCCTAGAACCTGGGATAGGTCTGTCTCGGCGGACAACAACAGGTTTTCCCGCATCGCGCCAATGCGTTCGGCACGCAGCCGCACCTGGGCGGCGGATTCTTCACCGGTCAGGTACAAGGTTTTACGTAACCGCTGGTCGTCGCGTCGTGTGGTCGCCACCTGGCCGGCGATGTCCAACGCCATCGTGGATTTGCCGATGCCTGGCTCACCGGCCAGCAGGATGACTGCACCGGGCACGAGACCAGAGCCCAGCACGCGGTCGAATTCTGAGACACCCGTGGGGAAACTTTCGGCGTGGGTGGCGTCAATTTCGGTGATGGGCTGGGCCAGCTGATCAACCGTGACGGTCGCCGGTGCGGTGCGAGCCGTCGTCGGGCTGATACCGGCTTCTTCAATAGTGCCCCAGGCTTGGCATTCGCCGCAGCGCCCAGTCCACTTTGCGGTCATCCAGCCGCATTCACTGCATTTATAGGCAAGCTTCGTGTTGCTCTTGGTTTTGGCCATGCCGCTAAGCTTAGCCGCACCCGCGGACACGATAAAGATTACAGCCTGGGCAGATAGCTGCTGGCCTCGGAATGGTCAGAACCGGTGGCTTCGAGGAAATCGACCATCATCGGCCGACACATCATCACCAGGGCCTCACCGTGGAGCGTTCCGGCGCCCAGCTGGGTCGGCGTGAGCTTGGTGGTGACCGCCCCCAGGGCATCCCGCGCAATTGAAAGGGATCGGTGACGACCCGGAGCGGCGGGTTCTGCCACCGACCGGCCGAGGACGGCGACGGCGTCTGCGGCTTCAGAAAACCAGTCGGCTAGCTTGGCAACATCGTCGGAGGTAGTCGATTTGGCATCGAGTTCATCGATCACCGTGATGACCCGGCGGGCAATGATGCGCAGCGAACGAATGGCCAGGTCCGTCTTTTCGAAGGTGCGTGAAATTTCGTCCAGATCCTGCCTGGCGGAGCGACGGGTTGGGGAGTAGGTGGCAGCTTTGTGCACATCAGAGATGGCGGTGCGAACCGTATCAATTTCGGTTTGTAGGCCACGTGCTTCAATGAGCGCGGTCCAGCCGTTGCGCGATTCATGGGTGCGTAGTGCGGTTGACAGTTCGCGCAGTACATCGGTGGTGGAACGGAAGAGTTCGCGCATGCCAGTCACCGTTTCGCGGCGTCCAGAGACTGGCGTGATCATGGTGATGGCAATGGCAATAATCCCACCGATGACCGCATCTAATGAACGACTCAGGGGGCCTTCAGGCGGGATAGGGAGTAAGACGACCATGACGGCCTGGATAGACATCTGGGTGGTGAAGATGACCCCGGAATCGATAAATCTGGCCAACATAATGGTTACAAACACGACGATGACGCCCTGCCAGTACCCTTGTCCGAGAAGGGATTGTAGAGAATCACCAACCAGTATGCCTAACGTCACACCAATGGCTACTTCGAGCGCTTTTCGGATGTGCGGGTCGCGTCCAAAACCCAGCGCAATTAAGGCTGAAGTGGCCGCGAAATAGGGCTCGCTATGCCCAATAATTATGGACGCAAAAGCATAGGCGGCGACCGCAGCGATTGCCGCTGTTGCCCCAGGAACAAGGGCATCTTTCGCGCGCGAACCCCCGGAGCGCACCCTCGATGATATGAACCGCTTGACCTTCTCCCAGCCGCTGGGTTCCGGCTGGACCGGAAGTGGGGTGGTATGCATGCGCTCAGCCATGTCTCTCATCATACGAGGTGGGTCAAAATGGGTGAAAAATCTGTGCGTAGAAAAACGTTTACCTGCAGTTCATCTGTTCGGAGCCGCTAAGTTACCTGGCGTGCGTAGCTTCGGTGAGTAGTTCGGGCCACCAAGCAAATTTTCCAGGCCCAACATGACTGACTCACAACGAACTCGAAAGAGGAAAACACAGTGAAGTTTTCTCGTTTTTACCGCTCCGCTGCAATCGCATCTGTCGCAGCAATCGCCCTAGCCGCTTGTGGATCTGACAACGGTGGAGAAGGATCCGCAGAATCAAACGGTAATGGTGGTGGCGAAGAAGTTTCAGCCTCCGGCAACCTCATCGGTGGTGGCGCATCCTCGCAGGAAGCCGCCATGACCGCCTGGACTTCCGGTGTGACCGAAGTTCACCCAGACCTTACCGTCAACTATGACCCAGTTGGTTCCGGTGCAGGCCGTGAAGGCTTCATCGCCGGTCAGTACACCTTCGCAGGCTCTGACGCTGCGATGAGCCCGGACGAGCAGGAACAGGCTTGTGGCGGTGGCAGCTCCTTCCACGTGCCTTCCTACATCTCCCCGATTGCCGTTGCTTTCAACCTTGAAGGCGTCGACACTCTGAACATGGACGCAGAGACCATCGCCTCGGTATTCGCCGGCGAAATCACCTCTTGGGATGACGACGAGATTGCAGAGCAGAACCCAGACGCTGATCTGCCCGCAACTGACATCACCGTTGTGCACCGCTCAGATGAGTCCGGTACCACCGAGAACTTCACCGATTACCTCTCCGGTGCAGCAGGCGACGTATGGAGCTGGGAAGCTGCAGAAGAATTCCCAGAAGAGCTGACCGGTGAATCCGCTCAGCAGACCTCCGGTGTTGTCTCCCTGACCTCCGACACCGACGGTGCTATCACTTACGCAGACGCTTCCCAGGTCGGTGGCCTGTCTACCGTTGCAGTTGGCGTTGGCGAAGAATATGTAGAGTACTCAGCTGACGCAGCAGCAGCAGCTGTTGAAACCGCTGAAGAAGACCCAGAAGCCGAAGGTGCTCGCATCCTGGATCGCAACAGCGAAGAAGCAGGTGCCTACCCAATCGTCATGATCTCGTACCACATCTTCTGTGATCAGTACGAAGACGAAGCACTGGTAGACCAGGTCAAGGCTTTCGGTAACTACGTGATCTCGGAAGATGGTCAGTCAGCAGCTGAAGAATCAGCAGGTAACGCTCCAATTTCAGATACGATTCGTGAAGAAGCAACCACACGTCTCGATGAGATCTCTGTTGCCGGCTAAAGCAAGCAGTTAGCTTTCACAGCTGATACCACCGCATGGCAAACACGCGGTGGTATTGGCATGAGAAGCACATTTTTGTACACGAACGTTACAGGAGTACAACGTGTCAACCACATCCCCGCGCACCAAACCCCAAGCGCGTAGTACCACCGGAGCGGTGGGGGATAAGGCCTTTCACGGTCTTGCGCTAGCTGGTGGCGCGATCATTTTGGTCGTGCTGGCCTTCGTGGCAGCGTTTTTGCTCATCAGGTCCCTTCCGGCAATCATGCCGGAAACGTTCGGGCCTGGTGCAGACGAAGCAATCGACTTTTGGGAGTATGTCTGGCCGCTGATGGCGGGCACCGTGCTCGTCTCGGTCATCGCGCTCCTGCTTGCCACACCGATCGCAATTGGCATCTCGCTGTTCATCAGCCACTATGCGCCACGCCGATTCTCAAACTCCATCGGGTACCTCATCGACCTGTTGGCCGCGATCCCATCGGTCGTGTATGGCGCGTGGGGCATGCTTGTACTCGCACCGGCGATGGTGCCGATCTACCAATGGCTACACGAGAACCTCGGTTTCATTCCGCTCTTTGCCGGTGACCCAGCCGTCACTACAACCGGGCGTACGATCCTGACCTCGGGCGTAGTCCTGGCGGTGATGGTCCTGCCGATTATCACCGCCCTGTGTCGTGAAATTTTCCTCCAGGTTCCACACCTGCATGAAGAAGCCGCACTCGCGCTCGGCGGGACCCGCTGGGAAATGATCAAAATGACCGTCTTCCCATTTGCCCGCGCAGGCGTTATTTCGTCCATTATGTTGGCTTTGGGACGCGCGCTCGGCGAAACGATGGCCGTGACCATGGTGCTTTCACCTGGTGGATTCTCCTGGTCGTTGGTCACGTCAGGTGCCAACGCCACGATTCCTTCTGAAATTGCACTGAACTTCCCCGAAGCCTTCGGGCAACGCCAAGCTGAACTGATCGCTGCCGGCCTGATGCTGTTCATTATCACCCTGGTCGTCAACGTCGTTGCTAGGGCAATCGTTAGCAGCCACGCGAAGAAAGCCGAGGGACTGTGATGAGTTCTCCAACTAACTCGCCTTCAAAGACGCAATCGACGGGTCCAAGCAAAGACTCGAATGGTCGCAAGAAGTCAGAATATATGATGCCACATCATAAAAACTCTCGGTTGGATTCGCTGACCGCCAACCGGAAACCGCGCTGGACTTGGCTGGCCACGGCCGTAGGCTCTGCCATTCTTTCGCTGATCATCTCGCTGTTGTTCTTCGAAACCTTCAATGTCATTGGTTTCGTGCTCATCGCCGCGGTACTGTTCATCATCAGCATGTATGTCATCACATACATTTTGGAAGAACGACTCAAGGCTGTCGACGAGTTCTGGAAACACCTCATTTGGGGAGCGTTCTTCGTAGCACTCATCCCACTGATTTCCGTCATCTGGTCGGTCATCGCACAGGGGTTGCCAACCCTGATCTCGAATCCGGGACTGCTTACTTCGGACATGCAGGGTGTTGTCGGTTCCGACGATATTGCGACCCAAGAAGAAGGAGCCCCGCTGCAAGGCGGTATCCTCCATGGCCTGGTCGGTACACTGATGATCACCGTGCTGGCCAGCATTATCTCGATCCCAGTGGGCCTTTTCGCATCCGTCTACCTCACCGAATACGCCAACAAAAACGTATTCTCCAAAGCAATTCGTTTCTTCGTTGACGTGATGACCGGTATCCCATCGATTGTCGCCGGTCTCTTCGCCTTCGCTGGGCTCACTCTGGTTGCTGAGCTCACGCTGGGTAGCTCGCCGCAGGCGTTGCAGTCCGTCAAGACCGGTCTCGCCGCTGCCATCGCATTGAGCGTGCTCATGATCCCGGTGGTCGTCCGATCGACCGAAGAAATGCTGCAAGTTGTGCCCGATGAACTGCGTGAGGCCTCCTACGCGCTGGGCGTGCGCAAATGGCGCACGATTACAAAAGTTGTGTTGCCAACCGCGATGTCCGGGATTGCCTCGGGTGTCACCCTGGCCATTGCTCGTGTGACCGGTGAAACCGCACCCATCCTGGTGACCGCAGGCTATGCGGCATCAACGAACTGGAATCCGTTCTCGGAGTGGATGACCGCGTTACCGGTCTTCATCTATCGCCAGTTGGTCAACCCGACTGCACCGGCCGCAGGCGATCCATCCACAGCACGTGCCTGGGCGGGCGCGCTGGTGTTGATCGTCATCGTGATGGGCCTAAACTTGGGTGCCCGTGCAATCGCCAAATACTTCGCTCCGAAAACTGGCAAGTAAACGTCGGTATTCGAAACCACTAAGGAAAAGAACTCCATGGCTAAACGCATTCAGACCATCGATCTCGATTGTTACTACGGCGATTTTAAGGCCGTCAGCGATATCAACATTGAGATTGAACCACGTTCGGTGACCGCATTCATCGGTCCCTCAGGCTGTGGCAAGACCACGTTTTTACGTACGCTGAACCGCATGCACGAAGTCACACCCGGTGCCAGTGCTCGCGGGAAGATCCTATTGGACGACGAAGATATCAACGCCCCCGGTGTTGATCCGGTTCGCGTGCGCTCAACAGTGGGCATGGTGTTCCAGCGCCCAAACCCATTCCCCACCATGTCCATCCGTGAAAATGTGCTCGCTGGCTACCAGCTCAACGGCATCCGCCTGAGCAAATCTGAATCGGAAAACGTCCTCGAGCGTTCACTGACCGGTGCCAACCTCTGGGGCGAGGTCAAAGACCGTCTCGACCGTCCAGGTGGTGGGCTCTCCGGTGGACAGCAGCAGCGTCTGTGCATTGCTCGCACGATCGCCATCGAACCAGACGTGATCCTCATGGACGAGCCTGCTTCCGCGCTGGACCCCATTTCGACGCTGGCGATTGAAGACCTCATCAATGAGCTCAAAGAGCAATACACGGTCGTCATCGTGACCCACAATATGCAGCAGGCTGCACGTGTGGCTGACCGAACCGCCTTCTTCAACCTGCAGGCCATCGGCGAGCCAGGCAAGCTCATTGAATATGATGACACGACCACCATCTTCAACAACCCGGCCAACCAGCAGACCGAAGACTACATTTCGGGACGCTTCGGTTAACGAGCCTGAACATGCAAAAGCCCTGGCCAGTTTGAGCTGCTCAGGGCTTTTGTAGAGTCAACGATGCCGGGCCGGGCACGCCTCACGGCGTGTGGCCGCTCGAAGCGGCTGATAATTTGGAGCCCGGGGGTACCGCAGCCCGACATCTACATGTCACTCTATCTTTACCTTCCGGTACTCCGCAAGGAAACGACTCCTTCTGCGAAGTCATGTCGAGTCAGTCAGGAATCTGAGTCTCCATCCCGCCCAACGGCTTACGCATAGTAAAAGCCTTGGCCAGTCGGTCACGCATGCTGGTGGCTAGCACCGTCTTCAGGGCAGCATCCCGCAGAACAGTTGCGGCTTGGGGCATCGGGCGTCCCAGAGCCATATTGAGTTCTGCTTGCAAAGCGGTCGCGCGGGCAGCAGCGATGCGCTTCGTCTCAAATGCCCGAAAACCTGGATGCTGTTGCAGTGGTGTGGAACGCTTGTCGACTAACACCTGGGTCAATAACGGTGCTACCTCCCATGCGTCGAGCCAGCCCAGGGTCATGCCCTGCCCACCGATCGGGCTGACTTCATGGGCTGCGTCCCCAATGATGACCCGACGTCCGATTGCCATCCGCAGTGCTAAGCGGCGCCGAATGTGGAAGGCACTGATCATCGTCGAGGTTGTGGGGTCGACTGTGGCGCCGGTACGGTCAGCAATGAGTCCGGTCAGTGCAAGCGGCGACTCGGTCGTCAGCTCGGTACCGGTGTGTGCCACCCAGCGACGCATCTGGCCGGGCAGAGGAAATGACTCCACGACGCCGCTGGATTCGAGGAAGATCGCAGCGGTTGCCTCGTTCCGGTGAGCAGCCGAAGTAACAGCTGAATAGTCGGAGAAATCGCCCATCAGGTACGTGTCTTTGAGCATCCGCGCACGGGTTGTGATGCCCGATCGGCGGCGCACCAGACTGTGTGGGCCATCAGCGCCGATTACGATATCTGTGTGCCAGTGGCTCTGGACATCACCGGCCCCGGCGGTGACCTCGACGGATTCGGTGCCGTCCACAATATCGGTGACTTCCCACCCCGAGTGCACAGTTCCGGGAGCGAGTTGGGCGAGTCGATGAGAGAGGAGTTGTTCGGTGCGATTCTGCGGCAAGGTGAGTACGAAAGGACGAGACGGCCAGGCCTGTTCGAAGGTGAGCGTACCCAATCGACGGCCGCCACTGTATGCGCTCCCGGCGTGGACACGGACGCCTTCAGCCAGTGCGGTTGCTTCGACACCGATTTCATGCAGCACCGCCAGCGCAGGTGGATGCAGCCCAATGGCCCGTGAGTATTCTCGTGGATGAGTGCGGCGTTCCAGCACGGCCACGTCGACCCCGCGGAACGCCAGCAGGCAGGCTAACACGAGCCCTGTTGGGCCGCCGCCGACGATCAAGACCTCGCTTTTGTGCACAGATGTAGCAGTCATGGCTGGTCCGGCTCTGGATTGGTGGCGCCCTCGGCGTCGTAAATCAGCAGATTCCGCCAGGGTCGCTGAAATTCAACTCGCCACCCGGATGGTGCGGCAGCGGCCATCTCCTCGGCGGTGTAACTGCGTCGGATGGAGACTAAGCCATCTTCGCGGATGAACGACCCGGGGAAGAACGGCCACGTCCCAGCAGAGAACAACATGTATGCCGCCTGGCTGCGTCGGATGTCGCTGTGGACCGCGCGGATTCGAGCTAACTGTTTCGAGTCGTGCAGCAGTGACTGCAGTTCGTCATCCTGGAGATGGTGCAGTAGGTGATTTGAGATCACCAGGTCGAAGTTGCGGCCCGCATCGACGAGGTCAGAACTCAATGCTTGTTCGTATACGAGGTCACCGGGATTGTCGCGCATGGCCCAGGCGCTTGCACGTTCGTCGGGATCCGCGGCGGTGATGTGGATTCGAAAGCCGTCCCGGTGCGCCCAGCGTGCGATCGCGCGGGTGACATCTGCGCCACCCGCGCCAATGTCGAGCAGCGTGTTGGTCCGGTCGTGGGCGAGTACGGGGCGCAGGTACCGTCGATACGTCTGCTGCCATCCGGCTACAACACGGTTGATGACGTGGAATTGCGCATAGGTTCGATGCAGCTTGGAAAGGTCACAGTCCGGGTCGTCCATCCGCTCGGTAGCCTCACGGTCGCGGGTGTGCAGACGCGGTAGCGCGGGCATCTTCACGGATTGGTCCCGATGGTTGTGAACAGGCCGGTCTCTACCGTCAGTCCCGGGCCGAAGGCCATACTGCAGATGCGTTCTCCGTTCGACGACCCCGGTTCTTCGAGGATCTGTTTGAGCACAAACATGACGGTGGCACTACTCATGTTCCCGAAACGACGGAGCACCTCGCGGGACGGGGTGAGTTGGTCGGCGTCGAGTTCCAGCTTTGCCTCGACCTTGTCTAGAATGCTGCGGCCACCGGGATGGATGGCCCAGTGCTCGATCTCGCGATATTCACGTTCAGTCAGTGCATCGTCGTGGGCTAGCAGTGGGGCCAGCGCATCGACGATGTGTGCGTCGATAATCTTTGGTACGTATGTTCCCAGCACCATCTCGAACCCATTATCGCCGATGTTCCACGCCATTGCTTCTTCACCAACGGGGGTCACCACGGTTTCGAAGTGATCTAACTGCAGCGCACGCGTCTCGCCGAGGTCATCCCGGCCGGTGATGATGGCTGCCGCCGCGCCGTCGCCAAACAGTGAAGACCCCAGAATTGTGTCTGGGTCATCGGAGACTCGCACATGGATGCTGCACAACTCAACGCTGACGACCAGCACGACGGCGCTGGGGTCGGCATCGCAGATCGTTTTGGCCTGTCGCATGGCAGGAAATGCTGCGTAGCATCCCATGAAACCGAGATGGTAGCGCTTGACTGAGGGTTCCAGATCGAGACTGCGCACGATGCGGTAGTCGGGGCCCGGTGAGAAGAAGCCGGTGCAGGACACGGTGATTACATGGGTGACGTCGGTTTTGTCGATGCCTTCGCATGCTGTTAGCGCAGCGGCGGCAGAATCGATGTAGAGGCGTGTGGCTTCGCGTACGTAGACGTCATTGCGTACCCCGGTGCTGGGGTTGAGAATTTCACCGGTGGTCGAGTTGAAAAACTGTGGAGGATCATCAGTTTCTGGTCGCTCCAACAGGTCCATTTCCGCGACCGCACTGTGTCGAGTATCAATTCCTGAGGAATCGAAACTGGCGCCGACCAGACGAGTAGCCAAGCGGCTCATGCCGGGTTGGGAGGCAAAGACGTCACGAACCTCGTCTTGGACCAGGACTGTGTCGGGGACTGCGACTTCAAGAGATCTGAGAGTGACTGCCATGGTTCATTGTCTCAGCGGGGCATAAATGGGGGCAATAGTTCAGGCTGACGAGAAGACGAACCGTTGTCGTCACCATAGAAAAACCGGTGTCACTCTACAAAGTGACGTCCTCACTGTAGAAAAAGGGTGCCTCAGTGTTAAAAGTGACGTTCTCACTGTGTAAAGTGAGCTTCTCAGTGTGGGAAATTATGATCTCACTGTAGTAATTGAGCTGCTCAGTGTATAAACTGAGACTCACTGACGCGAGTGAGGGCTATTTTGGATATCGAAACTGACATCGCCACTACAGTGAGTCGTTTACGTGAGCAAGGAAGTGACGATGCTTCTGTTGAGGCGAAAGCAGGTGCCGGGGGAGTTGCGAAAGATGTCTGGCGTTCGGTGTCCGCTTTTGCGAATTCAACTACTGGCGGGCGGCTTCTTTTTGGCCTGGACGAAGAAGACGATTTTCGTGTAAACGAGGAGCTGGATCCAGTGCGCATTACGGACGCGGTGGTGACTGGTCTGGGTGATGAGCACAGCGATGCTGCAAAGATTCGGCCGAAGCCGCCGTATAAAATTAGCACCGTGCCCTTCGAAAACGGGCGACTCGTGAGAGTCGACATTGATCCACTCACCCCTCTAAACAGTGACCTCGCTGGGCCGTGTTATGTCGTATCGCAAGGACCGGTGGGCGGTGCGTATAAACGGGTCGCGGATCAGAATCAGAAACTCTCCGATCAGGAATCTTAGAATATCCATTCACGGTGGGGACCTCGTGAATTTGATAGCGAACCCATTGAGGGAATGAGATTCCAGGATATCGACGAGGACCTGAAACAGTCACTATTCCAGAAGATTCGTAGTTCCGGTTCGAGAGCACTTCTGCACACTGACAACGATGTTGAAAAACTCACACGGCTTAAGGTGGTAGATCCCGATGGTCGTATTACGCTTGCCGGTGGTTTGATGCTGGGAACGTACCCCCAGCAATTTTTCCCACGCTTGGTCATTGACGTGACGGTTCATCCTCAAGATGCCAAGGATGCCGTAGGTCAGATCAGATTTCTCGATCGCAAGGTGTGCGATGGGCCAGTGCCGTACATGATTCAAGATGCAATCACGAGAGTGCTGGCAAACCTGAAGACCATTCGGGTGGTTTACGGTGCCCAAGGCTTCGATGAGGCCGAAATACCAGAGGATGTTTTGCGAGAAGCTATCACCAATGCTGTCATGCATCGTGACTACAGCACTTTTTCACGAGGTGAGCGTATCAGCATTGACATTTTTCCTGATCGCGTTGAAATTATCAGTCCCGGTGGGCTGGTTGGTGATCGAACTCAACAGAACATCGCCGAAGGGAAATCAATTACAAGGAACCCAACGCTCGCAACGCTTCTACGCACAACCCCAATTCCCGAACAGCAAGGCGTACTTGCTGAAGCGCAGGGGAGCGGGATCCCTCGGATGCAAGCAGGCATGAGACAGCTGGGCTTGCCGCAACCAGAATTCTCCGCAGACCTCGTGTCCGTGAAAGTCACGTTGCACCGGCATGGCCTATTGGACCAGGAAACACGCGTTTGGCTGGATCAGCTCCCAAATAGTGCTACTCGACAACATCGGGAAAACCTGACTTTGGCGCTACTGTTTCGCTTGGGCAAAGCGACAGTAGCGGAACTCAAATCAGCGCTGGGTTACGACTCTGACGAAATTCGCCAGATACTCGGGCATCTCATGGCAGAAGAGCTCATAGAAGGGCTCGGTGACGGTCCGTTCCAAATTTCTGCGCGGCTTGTAGAGCATGCCGCGGTTGCGAACTCTGGATTCGAACTTACGGATTTGGAACGAGAAGTCTTTGGAGCCTTGAGCGCCACCGAACAGAAAAGCATCCGGGCCATCGCCGATCAAATAGGCCGATCAGTAAGTTCACTTCGTCCAGTGCTCCGAAGACTGGTCGCAGCAGATTTGGTGGTCCCCACAGCGCCCCCGCAGTCAAGGCGACGTGCTTATTTGAGGCACACAAATTCTCATATGGATGAGGGACAGCGTTAGACTACGGCCAGCACTGCACTGAGTATGGCAAACGAAACGGCCGCGCAGACAAGGACGGTGCCGAAAAAATATGTGATGAGCCGCAGAACCTGCACCCACCGCACAGAGCCAACATTTTGTGCTGTGCCAGCCCCCGTGATCGCTGCAACCGTCGTCAATGATGAAGACAACGGGATGTGCATCATAAATGACCCGACGAGTAACAGTAATGCTGAGGTGCTCGAAGCAATGGCTGAGTGCAGCGGATCGAGCAGACTAATACGCCGCGCCAGGGTGTAATTGACCCGCCAGGCAGTCACCAGCGTGCCAAAACCGAGCAGTAGGATGATGCAGATACCGAGTAACCAGGTTGGGATGGCGGTAAAGTCAGCGGCGGCAACCGCGGTGAGGACGACGATGTAGAGTCGTTGGCCGTACTGCACGCCGTGCCCGAGAGCGTTGGCCGCAGCAGAAATAGCGAGGGTACCGCGTGCACTAAATGCCACCCTGTGGGGTGCGACATCCTTGGCGAACCAGTTCATCGGAATGGCCAGCAGCCACGCGACCAGTGCGGCCAGGAACGGCGAAGCGATCAAGGAGATGACGATCCCGACGGTTGCGGGGCTCAGGTCTGCTAGCACAAGATGATGCTCGCCCAGTACCGAAACAGCAATTGCACCGCCTGCAATCCCTGCGGTCAGCGCATGGGATGAGGACACGGCCGCGCCACGCCACCATGAGAAAAGCGCCCACCCCAGTGCGACGGCCACACCCACTACGGTGACGGATAACCCCAAGGTGCCGTCGGGGACGAGTTCGACGAAACTTGCGGCAAATAATTGGATGGTGCCCACTCCCATGGCAGCGCCAACCATGCGCATCACCGCCGCCATGAAGAGTGCGCTGGCCGGGGTGAGGGCACCGGCTGCGATGGGTAGTGCTACCGCGTTTGGGGTGTCGCGGCCTGCCACGACAAAGCTAAAGGCCGCGGTGAGGGCAAATACCGCAGAGAGCAGAAGTATGGTGCCCACTAGGAATCACGCACCAGGATCCGTCCTAGTTGGGTCGAGAATTCGCGGAGCGTCATGAATGTGGATTCAAGTGAGCGGGCTACTTCTTGTTGCCGATAGTAATGACGGGCTAACAGTTCATCTGCGTCAGCCAGGCGCCAGGTTGCCAGTGCTCGTTGAGCCTGATGGGTGAGACGTTCCAGGTGCATCCAGGTGCTTTCCAAATCATCGGCCTGAGTGAGTTGCTCCGTAGCGCCCAAGACTAGATCTGCCTGTCTGGTCAGAATTTCGAGCACATCACCAACACGAGACGGCAAGCGGTATTGTCGGGTTGCATGAATGATAGTGCCGGTGACGGAAACCGCTTCAATCGCTCGGTTGATCCACGTACCTAACAGGTAGAGATCTTCGCGGGGCAACGGCGTCAGATACGAGCTGCGCAGCGCCGTGAGCATTGTTGCCTGACTTTTGGATGCCTGGGCATTGATATTGTCCAACTGCGCGTCAAGTTCGGTACCGGTTTCTGGGGATGCCCCGAACATCTGGGTCACCAGATCTACCGATTCCACTAATAATTTGGCTAGCGTTCTTACGTGAGCCGCGCCTGATTCATCGGCAGAAAATAAACGCGTTACAGACAGCTTCATGTCTGGTCACTTTACACACCTTAAGTTAACAGGCTGTTGGATTAATTCCGTGGTAGCTCACTGGGATGCGCCTCATCAAGACGACCCTGACGCCATGCGGTTGCGCACAGTTCTAATTCGGTGGCCGTACGCTGGAGTTTTACCGAGCGGTGCTCGAGTGCTGCGGCAGCTTCTGGGTTGAGATCCTCGAGACGTTCCGCATGCTGATGCTGCCCTGCGGCAATCACGCGAGCATAGGCGCCGCCGCGTTCCAGGGCGATGCCGAAGTCGCCCGAATAGACCCCGGTAAGGATGCGGGTAATTAACGTGCGGAGGTCTTTTGCCTCCGGGGGCTCAGTGGCGCCGGCGATCACCCTCGATGCATAGGCATCGTAGCCAGCGCGATACCAGGTGGCCCACATGTCACCATCGCGGGTTGTCGCCTGTTGCAGTGCGTAGAGGCGCCACAGTGCGCCGCCGAACGTCACTGGTGGCGCGTCCGCCCACAGGCGAGCCATCGTATCTAAACCAACGTCTGTGACGAGATCGACGAGCCACTCGACAGTGGATTCATCAGCGTCTGGATCTTGGCCGGTTGCCACCAGTTGGGCGGCGACTGTTTGGGCAGCAAAAAATACTTCAGCTGGGTCGAGCCCTCCTGGCTGATCTTCAAAGTTTTCAATGGGCATCAGCTTTGGTCGACGAAACTGCATGCCGGCGGAACTGCCCCGCTGGAAACTCAAACGTACTCCTTCATGTAAGACGCGCGTACACCACGACAGCCTAAAGCAGTCGCCGGTGCAAAGAACAGTCAAAGAGTCAGATTTTGTTCCACGGGAAAATACGCTACAATCGTTAATCGGTCCAAACGGGCCGTGGGTCTTTAGCTCAGTAGGTAGAGCATCGGACTTTTAATCCGCAGGTCGCGGGTTCGATCCCCGCAGGACCCACAACAAACCGGCACATGATGAAGCGTAATGCAGCATCAGGTGCCGGTTTTCTTTATGCCTGCTTGGCAATATCATTGGGCCCTTCGTTGTTGCTGCTCATGCGAGTGCCAAGGAGCGATGGGTTATGAAAATTCCCCGTTGTCTAAATGGTTCGGGACTCTCGCGTTTAGCCTCAGCATGAAATATTTTGGGAACGCTCGGGTACCATTCGTCGGTCTTGCGAGTCTCGTCTTGTGCTCAAGGTGGGGTAGGCCACCCATCTCGTCACGCACGGATGGATCGTGCAGCGTTTCTTCACCCTTGCCAACATGGGCAGGGCGCGCAACGCTCTTCAACTGCTCTGCGCTCGCAGCCTCAATCGGCATGTCTATCGTGCCGAGTCCATCGATGTGCAGCTCAAGCACGGCGGCAGGGAGGGACAGGGTCGCACTGTCGACGCTTTCGGTGTCAATACTTGCCAGGAGCTCTTGCAACTGGTCGCGGGGCGTACGTTCCACTTCACTCCCTTTGGTTGTGTCGTTGCACTCAACGGTACTGGAGCTGGTTCCTGACGGCACCATTATTTATGTGACGCATGTTATACTGCTCGAAATTTTCTAATCTAGCAGGTCTCCGACTCGGGAGGTTCCGCAATGGATGCCGCCTCAGCTCAGAACGATTCCCGCAAACGCCGTAAACGGCGCCCGTTGCAGCGAATATTCAACGGCATTGAAATTGCAGGGAATAAGCTTCCACATCCGGCCACACTGTTCGCTTTGCTTGCGCTCTTTGTGGTGGTGTTGTCATGGTTGTTGGCCAATCTGCAGGTGACCGCCGAAGACCCTGTAGATGGCGGGCAGGTGGAGGTATTCAATCTCCTTTCTGCTGAAGGAATCCAATGGCTTTTCACCTCAGCTGTAGACAACTTCCTCGGGTTTGCTCCCCTGGGCGTGGTGCTGGTGACGATGTTGGGTATCGGCCTCGCCGAGCAGACCGGCCTCATTGGAGCACTACTGCGCGGGTTTATCCTCACGGTGCCTAGGGCGTTGGTCACTACAGGGATTGTCTTCGCCGGGATCATGTCGTCTGTGGCCTCAGACGCAGGCTACGTCGTCATCCCACCGTTGGCGGCGATTATTTTTGTGGCGATGGGTCGACACCCGCTGGCCGGTATCGCAGCCGGTTTCGCTGGAGTCTCGGCCGGATTTAGTGCGAACTTATTGCTCTCCGGCACAGACGTGATGCTGGGGGAACTGACCATCGAAGCCGCTGCCACAGTGGACCCCGAGTATGCCGAGGGAATGAACCTGGCGATGAACTATTGGTTCATCATCGCGTCGACGATCCTGCTAACAATCGTTGGCACACTGGTCAGCCAGTACATCGTTGAGCCGCGCCTCGGCACCTGGGAAGGCAAAGGCGCGCTCACCGCTGAAGATCACGACACCATGACGTTGACGGGCCAAGAAAAGAAGGGTCTGATCTGGGCTGGTGTCTCCGCGCTTATCACGATCGCGCTGTTGGCCCTGCTCATTGTCCCGAGTAATGGTGTCCTGCGTGGTGAGGACGGCGCAGTGATCCAGTCCCCGTTTATGGACTCGTTGGTGATCATCATCGTGATCGTCTTTTTCATCCCCGGCGCAGTGTACGGTCTGGTGACTCGCTCGGTGCGCAATGACACCGACGCGGTGGATCACATGTCCAAGACCTTGGCGGGTATGGCAGTGTTCATCGTCCTCGCCTTCGCAGCTGGCCAATTTATCGCCTACTTTGATGAGTCGAACATCGGGCTGCTCGTGTCGGTGACCGGCGCGGACTTCTTAGAATCCGTCAACCTCACCGGCATCCCACTGTTGCTACTGTTCATGCTGTTTGTGGGCATCATCAACCTCTTCGTCGGTTCGGCTTCCGCCAAGTGGGCGATGCTGGCCCCGATTCTGGTGCCGATCATGATGTATCTGGGGATCTCGACGGAATTCACCCAGGCCGCCTATCGTGTCTCAGACTCGGCGACCAACATCCTCAGCCCACTGATGATCTACTTTGCGCTGATCATCGCCGTGGCCCAGCGTTACGACAAGAAAATAGATATCGGTTCCCTGATCTCCGTGATGCTGCCGTACTCTATTGCATTTTGGGTCGCGTGGTCGCTGATGGCCATTGGCTGGTACGTGCTGGGTCTACCACTTGGTCCCGGCTCGCCAGTGCAATACTAAGCGGAGTAATCAGCCCCGCGGCGGCTGGCCAACAAACCATCCGCCAGCTGTCCAACGTCTCCAATGTCAACGTCGTGAGAGGACCAACAGGCGGTGTCTCTTCGATGGCAACGACTGTGTTGGGGCAAGTATCCCGAGGACGCGAATGAGTGTGGTCATCCATAACAATGCGAGTCCGACGACGATGCTCTCGAGCGCCGTCACCGAAAGCACAACAAAGACGAACGTCAGCACCACGCACAGTGCGACAAGCCCAATAAATATTGTGGTGACTGTTTTGAGCACTGGCGGTGGGTCCGGGAGTATGAACTGGGTGTACCCTGCGGCGCCGACCAACAGCAGCAACATCGCGAACGCAGCGATGTTGTGTGCCGGTGGTAGTTGATCGGTCGGCAACAATCCGACGGCGGTGAGTGCTAAACCTGCGCCCGCCCAGACGGCGACAACCCCGGCGATGTGCCCAATGGCTTCGTCGTTGAGCAATCGGTGCAGGTCTCGACCAATGTAGGAGCCAATAGTGGCAACGAGTAGGCCCGCGATGATCAGGGTGCCGTTGAAGGCCCAGGCGCCTTCGGCTCCGAGCTGTGAGAAATTCCGCTCCCACCATGTGGTGTCTGTTGCGGTGGTCATTGCGAACACGGTCCCAATGACTAAGAAGGCGAACAGCAATGCGGAAAGATCCCGCGTACTCAAATCGACGCCCGCTTGAAACGACAGTCTGCCGCCAAAACCTGCGGCAACGCCAGTGAGTATGCCGCCACCAATGGCGCCGAACTCTACACCCTGAAGTCCAGTGGCCAACACCTGACCGGCTAAGAGCACACCGAGACCGGTGACCCCGCCGAGAGCCAGCATGACTGCGAACGAAGACACATTTGAAATTACGCGCTGCCAACGAGGCATCGGGGACGTTTCGTCACGGCGATAGAATAGTGTACTGACAACGAACGCAGGACTTGCGATCGCGGCTGCGATCAGCGCTGTTCGAAGGGTCACCGGACCCGAGCCGGTAAACGGGTGGTTCGTACCCCACAACAAGACCGTGCCGATGACTGCACCGACCACAAAACAACAAGCTGTGGCCCATAGTGCCTGCATCTGTTGGCGCAAGTCCCGATTCGTCGTCACGTTTCCATCAAAGCACATTGCATGAACCGCCGACGTTTCGACACCACAGTCTGGTGACAGACAACAACGGCCCAAACGGGAGAAACCGTTCGGGCCGTTGTATTCAGTGAAGTATGACTAGCGGCTGCCGGTCGTGCCACCTTCGTCTTCGAGGGCCTCGGATGGGTCGCTGATGACGTCTCCGTTGGTCTCCACAGTGGTATGACCGGCCTTGTCGTTGTTGGGGTCGGCGTACTGACTACCAGCGTGGCCGGCGTCCTTGCTTTCGCCATAGCCGGTCGACTTGTCGATTTTATCGGCGGCTTTTTCTGCCATGCCACCCAACGATGGGGCTTTGTCTTTGACTGCGTCCTTGAAGGAGCCGGTGGCTTCGTGCACCTTCTCTTGGGTTTTTGGGTCAGTCCAGAATTGCTGGATGGTTTGCTGGGCTTGGCGAGCTGCTTCTTCGGCCTGAGCCCGGCCTTCTCGATTGCCCATGTAATACCCGATGGCTATACCGGCACCTAAAGTTAGCAAACGACTGAAACTCAAAATTTTCATGGTGACGTCACTCCTTGCAAGGTTGTTTGTTCGATTGTCGATTCTTCTTGGTTGTACCCCGGCTGGTCAACATTGGAACGACGGCGCGCGGTGAGCGTTCCGTGTGATTTGGGCTGGGTGTACGGTTGGAAACACACGATCGTAGGAGGAACTGTGGCAAACGTCGCCGATTATTTTATCTCTACTTTTGAAGCCAATAATGTTGAACGTATTTGGGGTATCGCGGGGGACTCGCTGAACGGGTTCACCGACGCAATGCGGAACTCGGATATCGACTGGATGAACGTTCGTCACGAAGAAGCCGGCGCATTCGCTGCGGCGGCCGAAGCCGAAATGACCGGTGAACTTGCCGTGGCAGCCGGTACTGCAGGGCCGGGCAATCTCCACCTCATTAATGGACTGTATGACGCCCAGCGTTCCCGTGTGCCGGTGTTAGCTATTGCCGCCCACATCCCGGCCGACGAAATTGGAACCGGCTACTTCCAAGAAACGCATCCCCAAGAACTCTTCCGCGAATGCAGCGTCTACGTCGAACACATTAGCGACATTGGTCAGCTTCCAAGAATCCTGCCGATCGCCATGCGTGCCGCCGTCGAACAGCGCGGTGTGGCCGTGCTTGTGATCAGCGCGTCGATGTTTGTGACTGAGCTGCCCGAGGCGAAACCCGAAATTATCCGCGCAACACAGTCACGCATCCTGCCCGCCGTCGGAGAGCTGAATCAGGCCGCCGACTTATTGAATGGTTGCAAGAAAGTGACCATCCTGGCCGGTGCAGGGGTTGCCGGCGCCCACGACGAATTACTCGAAGTTGCCGAACTGCTGCAGGCCCCCATCGTCCATGCGATGCGGGGCAAGGAACACGTCGAATACGACAATCCCTATGACGTCGGTATGACGGGGCTGCTGGGCTTCGCATCCGGCTACCGGGCCATGATCGATGCCGAAGCCTTGTTGATGGTGGGCACTGATCTGCCCTATAAACAGTTCTACCCGCAAGACGTGCCCGTCATCCAAATTGATAGTCGCGGTGAACAGATTGGCAAGCGGACGCCGGTCGAAGTGCCGCTGGTGGGGACCGCAAAAGATACGCTGCGTGAACTCGTAGGGTTGCTGACGCCGGCGAAATCCTCGCGGCATCTGTCCAAAATGCGTGACCACTACACCAAAACTCGTGAACGGCTCGACGATTTGGCACGGCCGTCGCGGGGCTCGCGTCCCATTCATCCCCAGCACCTGACCAAAGTCATCGATGAGCGTGCCACAGACGATGCTGTGTTCATTCCCGATGTCGGCTCGCCAGTCATCTACGCGTCCCGGTACATCACGACCACGAAAGATCGTCGTGTCATCGGCTCGTTTGCCCACGGTTCCATGGCCAATGCTCTGACGATGGGCATTGGGGCACAGGCTAGTGACCCGCAGCGGCAGGTGATTTCTCTTGCCGGTGATGGTGGACTGGGCATGTTGATGGGTGAGTTGTTGACCGTGCGCGAACACAATCTGCCCGTCAAGATCGTGGTCTACAATAACTCGTCGTTGAACTTCATCGAACTGGAAATGAAGGCCGGTGGGTTCGTGCCGTTCGCGACCGATCTGGACAACCCGGACTACGCCAAGGTCGCCGAGGCGCTGGGCATTTGGGGCAGACACGTTGAGCGCAGTAAAGACCTGCCGGGAGCCGTCGACGATTTCCTGGCACACGACGGTCCAGCACTGCTCGACGTCGTCACCGAGCGCCAAGAACTCTCGATGCCACCATCGATTACCGCCGAGCAGGTCAAAGGCTTCTCCCTGTATGCCCTGCGCACCGTGATGAGTGGCAAGGGTTCTGAGCTGGTCGATTTGGCTCGCGTGAATCTGCGCCAGATCCTGTAATATCCGCTGTACTGCCACCTATCGAAGGGACATCCCGTGTCGGCTACACCCATGAAGATCGGCCTCTATCATTACGCCCGAATGATGACGTCGAAGTCCACACCCGTCGTGGTCACGATTTCACCCGCTCGGATCCACGTCGCCTCAACTGATGAGGTGCTGCTCGATGCGGTTCCGGGGCAGCTTCAACTCAAGATGAGTAAGCTCTCCGGTGCCATCACACTGATGGCACCGACCGGCAAACTCATCTTGGCCGGACTGGGTTCTGCCTCAGCCACAGCGCACACCCAACAGCAAGAAGCCGAGATTCGGGAAGCTCAGCAAGTGGTCTCGAACGACCCGCAGGTGCATCACATCGAGTTGAGCCAACTGTTATGGGCCGGACGCACCACGAGCGTGGATGGCACCTACCGGGGCGGCCTGAGCTCAATTCTCGACGGCGACGCCGCAGCGCAGAAACGCATCGGCAAGGTCGTCCGCGATGCCATGCTGGCCGCCGGTGTGCAAGTAGCCTAAACCCGCTTCTATCGGGGATGCGGTCAGGTCTCGTCGATGCCGTGGAGCCGAGCTTGGAGTGCGCGGACCTGTTCACTCAGCTCGGCATCTGGGCCAGCAACCTCAACCTGTGGGGCGATCGTGGTAATGGGCAGCGGTGCGACCGGCCCGGCGTCGACGCCCCATTGGTTGTGCCACTGGCGCAGTTGGGCACTGCTGCTCGCATACACAATACGGCCCAGCCCCACCCAGGCATGGGCTGCCGAACACATTGGGCAATGCTCCCCGGAGGTATATACCGTGGCGTGAGCGCGTTGTTCGGGAGCCAGGTTCTCGGCCGCCCACCGGGCGATGGCAAATTCCGGATGGCGGGTATGGTCGCCACCCGACACCCGGTTGCGATCAGCAAAGAGCTCCTCGCCGTGAGCATCCACGAGTACCGAGCCAAACGGTTCATCACCATATTCAAGAGCCTCGCGCGCTAACTCAACGCACCGCTGCAGGAATCGATGGTCTTGCGAATTGAGAGGCATTAGAAATTTGCGGGCGGATCCGAGGCCGGGAAGGATTCTTCCCCTTGTTCATCGACCACCGCGTCCTCGCGGTCCTCATCCGGGTGCGCGTCGTCAATGTAGTCTTCTTGCTCTTTCTTATGTTTCGTCATGATGATCAACTCCCTTCCCCTTATATTCTCCACCGTGACACGACCAGTGGCTAGTGCCGGTGTCGTACACACGGGCTGCAGGGGTAGACGAATCAACCGAAAGGTGATCAGGATGGAACTATGCAGAACCCTGCCGTCCGCTATCCAACGCGATAGCACTTAAGGAGTGTTTCATGACTTCTGCAACAGCGTCTTCTTCCGAACATCACTACGAACTCATCGTGATCGGTGCAGGCCCCATTGGCGAAGTCCTCGCCCAGGCCGTCGCAGCCGAAGGGATGAGCACAGCCATCGTTGAACACGACCTTGTCGGCGGCGATTGCGCCTATTACGCGTGCAAACCGTCCAAAGCGTTGCTTCACCCCATTCAAGTGGCCCACGAAAGCCAGCACCTGGGCGGTGTGCAATCTGCCAGTGTAGTGGCCGATGATTTGCTGGCCCGACGCAACGCCCAAGTGTCCCACTATGATGACTCGGCACAAAAACAGGCTCTGGAAGAATCCGGGGTCACCGTAGTGCGCGGCCATGGACGACTCACCGGGGAAAAATCCGTAGAAGTCCACGCATCCGATGGTTCAACGCGCTCACTGCAGGCCGAGCGAGCCGTCGTGATCACCACCGGGACCGCACCCAATATCCCGCCGGTCTTCGAAGGTATCCCCGTGTGGGACTCGCAGGACGCCACCGCAGTGCAGGATGTGCCGCCGCGCCTCATCATTATTGGTGGGGGACCGGTTGCTTGCGAAGCGGCAAGCTGGATGTCAGCCCTTGGCTCGAAGGTGACCATGCTGATCCGCGAAGGCTCACTGCTCACCGGTTTTGAGCCATTCGTCTCCGATATTTTGACCGAACAGCTCGAACAGTCCGGGGTAGACATTCAGTTCTACACCGAGGCTGTGCAAGTCCGACGTCCAGAGGGCATGGACCAGGGCCTGGGGATGATCAAAGGCGGACCAATTACGGTGCGCACCGCCTCTGCCAGCATCGAGGCCGACGAATTACTGTTGGCCACCGGACGACGGCCCGCCCTGGACTCGATCAACCTTGCCTCCGTCGGGCTAAGTGTTGACGATGTGCTGGAAGAACGCACGCCGGACTGGCTGCACGCGTTGGGCGATGCCGGTGGGAAACACCAGCTCACCCACATGGGCAAATACCAATCACGACAATTCGCCGCACGGTTCATTCACAGCGCCGAGGCTCCCGATGCCGATAATACCGACACTGAACCGCCCACACCGCAGGTGGTCTTCACCGATCCGCAAATCGCATTCGTGGGACTCAGCGAGGAGGCCGCGCGCGAAGCCGGTTATGACGTCATCACGGCTGAGGCTAATTTCGCAGATGTCGCCGGGGCGGCACTGTTGCGTGACGATGTTGTTGGGCGAGCCAAAATCGTGGTGGATACGGCAACCGATTGCCTGATCGGCGCGACGCTTATGGGCCCCGAAACCGCAGAGATGTTGCATGCCGCGACCATTGCGATCACTGCCGACGTGCCCGTGTCGATCCTGCAGCATGCCGTCCCCGCATTTCCAACAGCATCAGAAGTCTGGTTGGGTCTTTTGCAGCAGGTTGCTGACTCAGCGGGTCGGTGACGTGGTAGCGCGTGAATGATTTGGCAGTGGAAGCATCAGTGTTCTACTGGCAAATATGAGGATGTCGGCGAGTGTGCAGCGAGCACGAGCCTGGTAGCGCATACTGGAGCTAGAACGCGTGTTTTAGAAACGACTCGGGAGACCGTATGTACACACCAGGCGATAACAGGATGCACCCTCGAAGCACTCCACCGCCGCCACCGCCGCCTGGTCTTGTGTGGCAGCAACCGAACGTCGCTGCACTGAACCGCTTCACCTGGAATATCTGGCTGTGGGTCGTGTGGGGTGTGCCCCTGGTGACCACAGCGATAAAATATCTTGCCCCGGGCGGTACGGAAAAACTCTTCTTCATGGTCTTCACCCCGTTCGTCATCGTGGGTGCTGGATGTTTGGGGTGGTTACCGCGCTTCATTTTGAAAAAGCGCGGGTTCCGCTATTCTCCGAGCGCCGTGAGTGCGGTTTTCCACGTCCACTGGTGGGCATTTGCCATGAGCATCTTGGCAATCAACGGCTCGGTGGTGACCGTTGATGTGACACACGTGCCGTCACCGCTGGGCCAGGTTTTGCCGTTCATTGCTCGAGACGCCAGCAATGCGATATCAGGTATAGGTTTCTTGCTGGTCGTCGTGAGTTACATTGTGCTGATTTTGCTGGCGAGTATGACGGAACGACAAACGCAAGCGCGCACACGTTCGTGGGTTACATTGTTGACGATGCTGACGACACCCGTCGCCATGATCACTTTGGGGCTCGTCGTACAAGCACTGGGGAATTAGCGGTCACCGGAGGAGACAATGTCTTGAATGATCAATACTTTGGCCCAACTCACCCCCCTGGAAGGGTAGAATATGCATGACCCAACTGACGCCAGGACGTATCCGGATGGCGCCGCGCCACCACTGTCGGCAAATACGCAGCGTGTAGCCGCGATAAACCGGGGGACCTGGGTTCTTTGGCTATGGGTCGTATGGTTGTTGCCGATAATCGTGATCACGACCAAAGCCGCACTACCGGGCGGTGCGGAAAGGCTATTTTTGATGCTCTCGGCCGTGATCGTCATTCCGCTGGCTGGGGTCCTGGGGTGGTTGCCGAGATGCATCCTCAAAAAACGAGGGTTCCGTCATTCGCCCAGTGCTGTGACCGCAGTATTTTCTGTGCACTGGGTCGCGTTTTCGCTGAGTGTCCTCGCCATCGGTGGAGCCACCCAGCAGGGCCCGGTGCCGTCCCCGTTAAGTCAGGTTTTGCCTTTTGTGGGTGATACAGCCTCAACCAACGTGGTCATGATCAGTTCTTTACTGGTTGGAGTCAGCTACGCCGCCATGGTGCTGCTCGTTGCGTTCCTTCCACGGCCGCACTACCCAGGGCCGGTGGGCGGCACCGGGTAACGAGGGCGGCTAACGACGCGCCAACCAATCCAGTGTGCCATTGCGTGACGCTGCCCACTTTGGCGTCATAGTCTCGTTGAGACCGGGTCGTTCACCGCAAATTTGCGCAGTATTTTTGGTACCGTCACCTTAGACCCATGCCGATGTAGCGGTTAACCGATAAAAATTTGGAGCTGATATCCCCGTGAGTGATGAACGCGCACGCACCATGAATACGCTGCGAGAAATTGCCCAGGCAGTACATGCCCAACAACATCCCGCAGCCGAGGAGCTTCTCGGATCCATTGGCCCTGAGGCCACCGAGAGTATTCCTAGCAACCAACAGCTGGCCGGAGTGGCTCTGGCGCATCTCGATGCGTGGTATGCCCGCAATGAATTCCAGCATGGTGCAGCCCGTGTCGTCCAGAGCGAGATCCCGAGCTCAGCAGGCAACCTCACCCCTACGCTGGAAGCGCTGGCCCGCAAAGGTCGCGCACTGCGCTCCGCCGAGAGCCTGTTGCGCCGCAACCCTGAATCCGCAGTAGCACGTGCCGGTGCGTACATGGTGACCGCAACTCTGACGGCATTGGCCGCCCACCGTGACGAGTCATTCGAAATCGTCATGGATGACCTGTTGCCCGGCAAGAAAGTCAACACACCGGTAGCCCCCGCAGCGCCTGCTACACCTTCCGACGCCGCAGAAGAAGCCCCCGAACCAGTCGTTGAAGAAGCACCTGCCGAGCCCACGTTTTCGGCTGACGAAAGCCAGAATGATTCGAGCGCACGCTATAGCGCGATCGTCGAAACACGATTCATGGCCGCAGTGAAAGAATTTCAGCAGTGGATGGGTCAATCCCACCCGGTGACTGGGACCGGTGCACCGAAACGCGCAGATATCAAAGATGTTGCGACAACCATCGGCATTGACGCGGAGGGTGTCGCCAAGAAGCCAGATCCCGTGGATCCGCCCGCCTCTGACACTGACCTGAGCGTGCCAGCCGAGCCGCAACCAACGCGCCACGTGCCCTCTGCCCAGGGCATCCCCGAACTGATGGCATTTCTGGCGGCACTGCAAGAATTCGAGTTTGTCGAAATGCTCTCGACCAAAGTCCAACCCGGGACTCGGGCGCTGGACTTTGGATTCGAAGACGTCGACCAGCTCGAGGCGGCCGAAGAACTCGTGGCCACCTACGTGCACCAGACGCTGACCTATGATGCCGACTCCGATGCAGCCGTCCGCACCGCGCAATTGGTTCTGGGTCAGGCATCAGACACCGATGCAGATTCAGTCCTGATTCCACGCTTGCGCCAGTTAGAAACCATGGACCTCATCGAAATCAACGACGGCACACCAGTTATTCCTGACTTGTTGAGCGATGCCGTGCGCAACGGCCTGGAGCGGGCCGCTGGGTAGACCCCTTTGCTCGGGCATGTCGAATATACAACCAAAGTCCCCGCAATCGTCACATGACTGCGGGGACTTCGGCTCGATGGTGTTGGGTTTAGTGGTCGGTTGCTTTTTCAGCACCGACACCTGTGAGCGAGCGAACTTCCATCTCGGCCTGTTTGACGGGATCCTCGCTGGTCTTGGACGTGAGCGAGCCCAACCAGCCCAACAGGAACGACAGCGGAATCGAGATGATGCCCGGGTTCGTCAGTGGGTAAAGCGCCAGATCGACATCCGGGAAGAATGAGGTCTCTGCGCCCCACAGCACCGGCGAGAACAGGATCAGCAGGATCGATGAACCCAGCCCACCGTACATAGACCACAGGGCACCGCGAGTGGTGAACCGTTTCCAGAACAATGAGTAGAGAATCGTCGGCAGGTTCGCAGAAGCCGCCACGGCGAAGGCCAGCGCGACGAGGAAGGCAACGTTTTGCCCTTGGGCACCAATGCCACCGAGGATGGCCAAGACACCAACGACGACGACGGTGACACGGCCCGCACGCATTTCGCCTTTGGCATCGAGTTTGCCCTTCTTGATGACCTGACCGTAAATATCGTGGGCGAAGGATGCTGAGGCGGTGATCGTCAGTCCGGCAACAACCGCCAGAATCGTGGCGAATGCGACCGCGGCGATCACACCCAACAGCAGTGTGCCACCGAGTTCATATGCCAACAGTGGTGCCGCCGAGTTCTGGCCGCCGGGTGCGTTGGCAATCGTTTCTGGACCAACCAGTGCTGCTGCGCCGAAGCCCAACACCAGGGTGCACAGGTAGAAACCACCGATGAGCCAGATGGCCCAGACCACGGATTTGCGTGCTTCTTTAGCGGTTGGCACGGTGTAGAACCGCATGAGCACGTGCGGCAGTCCAGCGGTTCCAAACACCAGGGCAAGTCCCAGTGATAGGAAGTCGAGTTTCGTCAGGGTGCTTTCACCGTATTGCAGGCCCGGGTCCAGTATGGCCGGGTTGTTAGCAACGGAAACGGCGTCGCCGAGCATCTCGGAGAAATTGAAACCAAACAGTGCCAGCAGCCAGATACTCATGATCCCCACGCCGATCAGCAGCAGGGTGGCCTTGATGATCTGCACCCAGGTGGTGCCCTTCATGCCGCCGATGAACACGTAGAAAATCATCAACAGACCAACAATGGCGATGACCAGCGACTGGCCGACACCAGAATCAATACCCAGCAGCAATGACACCAGGGCGCCTGCCCCCGCCATCTGCGCCAGCAGGTAGAAAATAGAGACCATTAGGGTCGAGGTCGAGGCCGCAATGCGTACCGGACGTTGTTTCAGTCGGAAACTCAACACATCGGCCATCGTGAACTTGCCGGTATTGCGTAGCATCTCGGCCACGAGCAACAGGGCGACAAGCCACGCAACCAAAAAGCCGATCGAATACAAGAAGCCATCGTAACCATAAATGGCGATGGCACCGACGATGCCCAAAAACGAGGCCGCCGAGAGGTAGTCACCGGCAATCGCGGTACCGTTTTGGGTACCGGTGAAGGAGCGTCCGCCGGCGTAGAAGTCGGCGGCTGTTTTGGTTTTGCGTGACGCCCGCAAGACAGCGAACAGGGTGATGGCCACAAAGACCAAGAAAATGCCGATGTTGGCCCACGGGTTGCCGACTTCGGTTGTGAATTCTCCCGTGGTGTCGGTGGGGAGCACAGCGAGGTTAATCATGGTTGTTCTCCTGACGCTTGCGATGAGCCTGCATAGTCGGTGTCATCAGGTTGTTCTTCGGCAACCCCCGCGCCAGCAGCTTCCATGTCTTCACGAAGCTGCGAGGCCAGCGGGTCGATCTTGCGGTTAGCGTAGGCCACGTAGGCGCCCGTAATGACGAACGTCGTGATGAACTGGGCCAGCCCTAAGACGATGCCCAGGTTGATATTGCCCAGGACTTTGATGGCCATGAACTCTGGAACGAAAGCCGCCAGAACCACGAACAGCAAGTACCAGACCAAAAAGATGACGGTCATGGGGAAAACAAAACTGCGGTGTGTGCGGCGCAGCTTTTGGAAGGTGTCGGATTTCTGGACCTGGCCGAAATCCGAATAGTCGAGGGTGCTCATGATGATCCTCCATAACGGAGCGTGTTTGATGTCCTCATGAACGAAACGGTAACGAGTGTGAACTGCATCACGGAAGATGGGTTGCGCCATCCTGCGATAAACGGCTGCGTCTATGAGTTGAACGGTCTTCGAGGTGTAAAAGTGATAGCAGTCACCTACGATGGTGAAGTAACCGGATCCGTCAAGGAGGTGTTGTGCATGAAGTTAGGAAAGAAGTCCCGTCGGCAAGCGGCCACGTCCGAGCCGGATTATCAACAGCTGGTCGAGCTAACGCGCGAGCAACTCGTTGACGCCCAATTGCGCAGCCTCAGGGCCCAGATCTCCCCGCACTTTACCTACAATTCGCTCAACGCCATCGCCGGTCTCATCCCAACCGAACCCGTCAGAGCCCGTGAGCTACTCATCGACTTTGCTGACTTCACCCGGTACTCACTGGGCACCGAGGGGGACTTCACCACGCTGGAAGATGAGCTGTCCGCCGTCGAGCACTACGTGGTCCTCGAAAAAGCCCGGTTCGGGTCGCGCTTGCAAGTCAGCCTCGATATCGCTCCCGAGGTGTTGGGGCTACAGATCCCGTTTCTCAGTGTGCAACCGCTCGTCGAAAATGCGGTACGGCACGGGATGTATCAGGCCGAGCAGGATGGCCACGTTTTCGTGCGGGCCAAGGATGCCGACACCTATGCAGAACTCAGTATCGAAGACGGCGGCGTCGGGGCTGACCCCGACTACATGGCCCAGGTGATGCGCGGTGAGGCAGAAGGCTCCCACGTCGGCCTGCGCAACGTCGATTTGCGGCTGCGCCAGGCCTACGGGGCGGGCCACGGACTCCAGATCGATACCGCGGTCGATGCCGGCATGAAGGTTTCGATGCGCATTCCCAAATTCACCGTCCCCGCCCGTATCATCTCACCAATCGGCGGTGGACGGTCATGACGGCGCTCAACGGCACTGGCCTGCACGTCGTTGCCGTCGACGATGAGCTCCCGGCCGTCCAACAAATGCAGTGGCTGTTGGAGGCCGACCCCCTGGTGGCCACCGTTCACACGGCAACCGACGTCGCCCAGGCCAAAGCAGTGTTGGCCGAGCACACCATCGACGTCGTGCTATTAGATATCCACATGCCCGGCCCCAGTGGAATGGACCTGGCCCACGAGCTGCGACGTGCCAACAGCGCCCATGCGCCACACATTATTTTTGTGACTGCCGACGCCCGGCCCGCCGTCCACGCTTTTGAACTCGATGCTCTGGACTATCTGCTGAAACCCGTCCGCCCCGCGCGTCTCCACGAGGCCCTGCGCAAAACCTTGGGACGCGTCGACACCGGACCGATCGAACAGATTCCTGACCAGGGACGCGTCGCCGTGCAACAGGGTTCCCAGCAGATGCTCATCCCCATCCACAGCATTCGATGGGCCCAAGCACAAGGCGACTACGCCAGAATTTATACCGCCGACGAGTCATATCTGCTGCGCATCTCGCTGGCCGGCATCGAGGAAGAATGGGCGGTCTATGATTTCGTGCGCATCCACCGATCCCACATTGTGAACCTGAACTTCGCCACCAAAATTGTGCAGCAGGATGGCCGCATGTGCATCCACATCGATCACGCCGAGCTGCCCGTGAGTCGACGACTCATGCCCCAGGTACGACAACGACTCAAACAACTCAACTTTCGTTCCGTCTCCCGGGGGTGATCGATGACCGACAACCAGGATCCTGACGAACAGGATTTTGTACTGGATCTGGTTCGGGCACCCGAAAACGCCCGGCCCGAGGAAGCCGGGCAGGAACGTATCGCACCAGAAGGGCCCGTTCAGGTACCCGAAAATATGCTCGCGATGCGGGCGCGCCGCGTCAGAGTCGCCACGCCCACCGATGTGCCCAGCGTCCAAGAGGTCTTGCTGAACCCCGCAGGTCGCGCGTCCGACGGGCAGCCATCAACCCGCACCGTCCGTCGGCTCATGCGCGCCCAACTCAGGCTCGCCGTGAGCCTGATGGCCTGGTTCTTCGGGCTCATCGTCGCCGTCAACCTCGCCTTCCACTTCAGTCCGGCCCTGGCTGCAACCACGGTCGTCAGCATCCCGTTGGATTGGCTGTTCCCGGCCGCGGTGTTCATCCCGCTGCTGATCTTTTTGGGCTGGTTCTACACCCGGCGCGCCGGGCACAATGAGCGACTCGTGCAAGACGAACTCGCCGACTCCGAGTCGGAAGCGGTGCGCCAATGATGCACACTTCGTTCTTCGCGCTGGGCGCCATCGGCTTGGTGTGCGTGGTGACCATCCTCATCAGCGTCCACGGCCTGCGCCGCAGCCGAACCACCCGCGATTTCTACGTCGCCTCGCGTCGCGTGCCACCCTGGATGAATGCGTCGGCCATCGCCGGAGAATACCTCTCAGCCGCCAGTTTCTTGGGCGTTGCCGGGCTCATCATGGCCTACGGCACCCACGGCCTGTGGTTTCCGGTGGGCTACACCGCGGGATTCTTGTCGTTGCTCGTCTTTGTCGCCGCGCCATTGCGCCGTTCCGGGGCCTACACGATCCCCGACCTCATGTCCCTGCGCTTCCCTTCGCGAACCCTGCGACTGCTCACCGCCATGATCGTCGTGTTCACCGGGTGGCTCTACATCATCCCGCAACTTCACGGCGCCGCCATTGCGCTGAATGCCACCACCGGGCTGCCCGCCTGGCTCGGCCCCGCCATCGTCATTATTGTCGTCTTGCCCACCGTGGTGTCGGGTGGCATGCGCTCCGTGACCCTGGCTCAAGCCGTCCAATACTGGTTCAAACTCTCCGCGCTGCTTATCCCCACCGTCTTCATTGTGTTGCGGCTCGGCGCCGGCGAGACCGATTTCATCCCCGAACTCGCCAACGCTTTCCAAGTCCAACTCGTCAACGATGCCCATGCCAGCATGTATCGCACCGTCTCCCTGGTCGCCGCGTTGATGTTGGGGACGGTCGGATTGTCGCATGTGCTCGTGCGGTTTTATACCAATCCCGACGGCGCAACCGCTCGACGCACCACCGTGCTGTTGCTCGGTCTGCTCGCCGGGTTTTATACCCTGCCGATGATCTTGGGGATCGTCGCCCGGGCCGTGCTGCCCGAACTCGCCGATGCACCGACAACCGACACCGCCCTGCTACAACTGCCATCCGCACTGTTCCAAGGCATCACCGGTGACTTGCTCACCGCGCTCGTGGCCGGAGGAGCTTTCGCCGCGTTCTTGTCCACCGCCTCCGGGCTTGTCGTGTCTATCTCGGGCGTTGTCTCGCAGGAATTTTTCGGTGGGACGGTTCGCGGCTTTCGCATCGGTGCGGTGCTCGCCATGGTGCTGCCCATTGTCGCGGCCGGGTTGACCACCGATCTGGCACTCGCCGGTGCAGTCGCCATGGTGTTTACATTTACCGCCTCGTCCCTGGCACCCATCGTGCTGTTGGCTATTTGGTGGCGCGGGCTCACCGTGCCCGGTGCGCTCGCGGGCATGATCACCGGTGCCGTCATTTCTTTGGGTGCCCTGTTGGTCGGGCATTTGGTGGAGTTCAACGGGATCACCGCGACCTTCTTCCAATACCCAGCGCTGTGGACCGTACCGTTTGTTTTGGTCGTCACCATGTTGGTGTCAGCTTTGGGAACGCAACGACCGCCTGCCAATACCGATGCAGTCCTGGCTCGGTTGCACTTGCCCGAACCGGTCAAAAATTCGTTGGGACGGGATTCCTAACCGGGTGTAATCGCTGTAACCGGGTCTAGTCGATGCTGTCACCGGGGCGTAGTCGCTGCTGGGTTCTCTTGTGCTGGTCTGGACGGTGTTCCGGCCAGCTTCTTTGCTGTTGCAACGCTCTGGAACCAATATTTTTCTCGAAAAACCGAGCGCATTATCCGGATTTTTGGGTGTTCTGCAACCGTGTCGCGTGGGGTGTGGAAAAGTCTGAACACGCAATGCGGTTATCCACAAAACACGAGACACAACAGACACAAAAGATCAACATATGTTACACCACATTCTTTAACATTAAAAGCTCTTAAATCGTCAAACAAACAACGCCAAAGTATTGCTAACAATAGGGGTGGCAGGTAGAATAGAGACCAACACCACCGGCTAATGAACACCCAACGCTTTCAGAGTTGAGAGGAGTCTGTTGTGGACCACACCCCGATCTTGCCCAACATTGGTATCCCGTGTCCCACCGATCTGCTCAACCCCGAGAAACTCGATAGCGCTTCCCTGGGTGAAGCCCTGCATGCAGCAGCGTTTATTCTGCAATATGCTGGCAAGAAAATGGCCAACCCCAGCACGTTCACCGAGGTCCCCACGTTCTCCCAGGGCGCCGGCTCTGACTGGTCGGGTTACCAGCCCCAAACCGGTGATGAAACCAGCCACGACGATACAGACAGCGCTGGAGATTCGAAGACACCAGCCACCGTGGTGCCACCAGAACGCTATTACGACTCGCTACCCGCGATTGGGGACATGCTGTCGCAAGTCACGCAGTCTACGGATGTGATGATGGCCAACTACGCCCGCTACTTCCAAGCCGCTGAACACGACCAAGTCACCTACTTCGGTGCACCCTTTGCCACCAGCGGCTTCACCGATGCCAAACACTATCTGCGTGACACGATGAAACTCTCCGCGGCCACCGCGGCCAAACACATCGACCGGGCAGCGTATGTGACCCTGGCCCCTGGTAAGAACCCGGAAGAAGCCGCCAACCTACCAGTCTTCGCACGCATGGCCGCCGCATTTATCAACGGACGAATCCCGGCAGAAAATATCGACCGATTCATCAACCTGGATCAGGACCTTACTGACTACGCCGCCAAAACCGGCCAAACCACCGACTATAAAAACGCGGTGTTGCAAGCCTTTGAACCCACCCTGGTCGAAACCGCTGAAACCTCCACCCCCGATGAAGTCTCCAGGGTGAAAAAGCGGTGGGTGGACCGTATTGCGCATGCTATGAACGCTGATGGGCCCTCACCCTCCCAAACGCTACGCAAACAGCCCGATAATGCGATCAAAACCCGGGACAACGCCGATGGCAGCGGCCACATCAGCATGCACGCCACCCCAGACCTGTATGCGCAATTCAAAAACTTCAAACTCCACATGCTCAACCACCACGGCACCACACCAGACATCCCCGACGGAATCGCCGCACTGTTCCCCACAGGCCACCCTGGCGAGCCAACCAACGAGACAGCACTCGAAGACGAAACCGGTGCAGATCCCAGCACATCGGAAGTCGCCGCAGTCGATCACAATGAAAACGCCGACAACGCACAGCCGGCAAACTCAGCAGAACCGACAAAAGATGCCAACGCATCAGACACAGCCTCGATCGACCGTGATGAGCAACAGACCACAGCCGCTAATAACCTCTCGGGCTCAACGCTGGAAGCCACTACCGACAGTGATCCTGGCGATGCACCCGCCGACTGTGAGCCGCTCTCGGAGACGGGCACGGCATCGCATGACGGGAATCCAATACATCAGCCGGATATGGCTCCGTTGGGGCTCACCCCTGACAGTGAGCCACCGTTACCCAACCCGGATGCCATTGTCGCCGAAGACGAGCACGGTAACCCGATCACCGCCCAGCGGGTCAATGCCATTGATCAGATGAGCAACGGTCAGAAACTCGGGGCCATGCTCATTGGCATGTTCAATACCCTGTTGACCATGGACCCCACAGAGGTGGGCATCAAAAAATCCCACGGCTCCAGCGCACAACTAGTGCTAGTCCAAGATATCCAAACGGCTCACCACACCCTGGGCCTACCAGAACTACCGGCCGCAGCACAGCGGCCACCCGGAGTCGACGGCATCCTGCCGCCAGTGATCACCGCACCCAACCCCAACAATCCTAGCCCACCAGACTGCCACAAATCCTCAGCCGATCATGATGATTTCGAACCACCACCCGATGACGATTTCACCTCACCACATGATGGGTACGTGAAGCCAGTGCACTGGACCCCATATCAGTCAGAGGTCATCAACCACGGACCAATGCACCCCAAAGACGCCGAAATCCTGGCCTGCAACGCCGAACTCGTAGGCCAAATCTGGAACGGACCAGACACCGTGCTCCACCAGAAACGCACCCACCGACTCTTCACCCCCACACAACGCCGCGCCATCCTTGCCCGAGATCGAGGATGCCAGGCGCCTGGGTGTACTGTGCCCGGCATCTATTCCGAGATTCACCACATCAAAGCATGGGAACACGGCGGCACCACCGACGAACCCAACGCCACCACGCTATGCGCTCATCACCACGGGGCCATCCACATCGGCAAATGGCGCATCGTCAAACACCACGGCATGACATTCTTCCAACCCGCACCATGGCTCGACCCCTACCAACCCCTACTGCGCAACGTCTACTGGAACACCTAAAAGTCGTCGGAGTCCTGTGACGTCAGAGCGTGATTGATCCCGCGGTCTCGCTGGTATCGTCGTTGCATGACTGAGTCACATTTTTCGTCTGAAGTCCGCGCATGCACAATCAGTACGATCCGAGATATGGCACAGGCACTCCGCCAGGAAAAGACAACAGACTTTCACCAGCTGTTTGAATCGATTGGGGCGACACCAACGAAGCATCGGCCTAGCCCCGGAGAGCTCACCGGCATCGGATTAGAAATCCTCGATGGGATTTACAGTGATAAGACCCTGCGTTCTGCCCTCGGAGTCGTCCGACTACCAGATGTATCAGTCCCAACGAAAGCCGCAGCACAAGATATTCAAGGGCTCGCAATCACAGCCCAAGCCGCCAACTCGATCGACACGTTGGAAGCCGAACATGGCGAAACTGAACTATCGCAAGCAGGGATATGCCTGATTTATGCAACGGTGACGGCCATTGCAGAGCACACCAGGACCACATTCGACACCGTCCTGGGTGAAATAGTTCCGGCGTAGTTGCACATCGTCATGCCGACTCTGTCGTAGGCTCTGTAGATTCTGCACGTCGAGCAAGTTGCCGACGCCGTAAGAAGAACGTCGGGCCCCACACGAGAATAGCGGCCAACGCCAAAGCGGTGCCCGCCAATGCTGGGGCCGAGTAGCTAAAGCCAGCAGAAATGACCATGCCACCAATAGCTGCCCCTGCAGCATTCGCTAAATTCAAAGCAGAGTGGTTCAAAGCTGCCGCTAACGTTTGCGCGTCGCCAGCAACATCCATCAGCCTGATCTGCAAACTTGGCACCAGGCTCGTGCCAAAGAAACCGACCAACCCAAAATTGACCACACCCAACACCGGATGCATTGACGTGAAATAGAACGAGGTCAACACGGCAGCGATCATGATCAGCGAGAACAAAATCCCGAACTCGAGGTTGCGGTCAGCCAGACGACCACCGAACCAGGTGCCAGCGACCGAACCAATGCCATAGACCATCAACACCAACCAGATCCAAGACGGATCTAGCCCCGCCTGTTCCGTCATCGTCCACGAAATATACGTGTACACGGCGAACATACCGCCGAAACCAACGGTCCCCATGGCAAGCGTGAGCCACACCTGACTCCGTTTCAGCGCACCCAATTCCGTCCGCGGATTGGTCGGCCGCATCTGCGTCATATGCGGCATCAAGAACCACAACGCCGCGATAGTGATCAAACCGATGACGGCGACCAGTCCATAGGCGGTATACCAACCAAGAGCAGACCCGAGGGCCTGGGCAGCCGGTACACCAATCACAGTGGCGATGGATAATCCCATACTGATGAACGCAACGGCCCGACCGCGCTGAGCAACTGGCGCCATGGACGCTGCCGAGAGACCGGCAACCGAGAAATACGCGCCGTGGGGCAGGCCGGCAATGAAGCGTGCCACCAAAAGCACCTCATAATCACCGGCAAATACCGAGAGTCCGTTGCCAATGGTGAAGGCGGCCATCAAGATGAGCAGCAGTCGACGACGTGGAATCATGCCGGTCAGTGCGGTGATGAGCGGGGCACCGACCACCACGCCGAGTGCGTACGCCGTAATCACGACGCCGGCGGTATCTTCGGTGATCTGGAAGTCTTCAGCGATCATGCTGAGCAGGCCCATCGAGACAAACTCGGTGGTGCCGATGCCGAAAGCGCCCAACGACATCGCAATCATGACGATGAGACGACGCTTTTCGCTTATTTCGGTTTGACGAGGACGCGGACGACGCCGCAGGAGACCAGATGTGGAAGAACGTTTTTGCACAACGAGATAGTGTAACAGCGGCAAGCAACAAAAGCATTGCTTAGGGTAGGCTAACCACATTATTGTTGAGGGGCTTGAGCTATATCGGCACGTCGAGAGTGTGCCACCCCTACCCATACTGCAAGGAGCCGCCATGTCGCACGCCAGCCACGGCCCGGTCCGCGGAGTCGTTGAATCCGTAGAAGACGTGTCCCCAACTTTCCGCCGAATCGTGTTCTCGGGCGAGGAGCTCAATCACCTGGCCGTCGAGCCGCCGTTCTACGACCAGCGGATCAAGCTCATTTTGCCCAATGTGGCCGGTGACCTGCCCCAGGTCGCTCACGCGTCCGACTGGTATCAACAGTGGCTCGCACTGCCCGATGCGCAGCGCGGGGTCATGCGCACCTACTCGATCCGCGAGTTAACCCGAGTGGGAAACATCACGCGGCTCACGGTGGATTTTGTGTTGCACTTTGCCGATGACGGCTCCACCGGTCCCGCGGCCGCATGGGCTGCAGCGGCCGATGCTGGTTCGGAGTTGCTCGTGGTCGCACCGCGGCAAGGACAGCAGCAAACCGGGATCGAGTTCGTGCCGGGAGAGGCCGACGAGATCGTGTTGCTGGGGGACGAAGCCGCCGCGCCGGCGATTGCACGCATTCTCGAAGATCTGAAGGTCGCGGGTTCTTCGGCGAAGGTGTGCGCCTACATTGAAGTGCCCACGGAACAAGACCGGTTAGCCATCGACGTTGACGACCATGCCGACGTGCACTGGTTGCCGCGCGGCGATGAGCAGCTCGGCGAACCGTTGGCGGCGGCACTTGGGTGGCACGTGCAAGAAGATGAGCCGGTGCCAGCCGTTGAGTCGGTCGATGAAGATCTGCTGTGGGAAACGCCGGTATTTTCTGCATCGGGTGAGGATCTCGGGCCGGCGATCGAGCCGAGGGCGGGTATGTACTACTGGATTGCCGGTGAAAGTGGCGTCATCAAACGGTTGCGGCGGTTTTTGGTACGAGAGGTCGGCGTTGACCGAGCGCAAGTTGCATTCATGGGGTATTGGCGTCTCGGGGTTGCCATGCGCGGCTAAAAAAATCTGCCCAACGTGCTGACCGCAGCGACGAGTTAGGGTAAGTTAACTTAACGCAATTAGGTAAGCCTTACCTGTCTACTCAAGGAGAGTCAATGTCAAAGCTCAAGGCACCACGGGCCAAGTTGCGCTGGAGTACAGCGCTGGCCATCGGTTTCACTGCGACCCTGGCGCTCAGCGCGTGTTCGGGCGGCGACTCGTCGGATGACGGTGGCGAGGCCGGCGGTGATTGGGACCCGGTGACCATCGACAGTGCCCTGGGCACAGCGACCATCGAAGAAGAACCGGAGCGCATCGTCACGCTGGGGCAGGGCTCAACGGAAACCGCCATCGCGCTGGGCACGACCCCGGTAGGCATGGAGGAATACACCTGGGGCGCTGATGACACCGGCTACTTGCCCTGGATTCACGACGAAGTCACCGAACGGGGCGATGAATTACCCGAATTGGTAACCGGCGGCACCGAGCTGGACGTCGAAGGGATTCTCGAGCTGGAGCCCGATCTCATCTTGGCCCCGTGGTCCGGTGTGACACAGGAACAGTACGACTTGCTCTCCGATATCGCCCCGACCGTGGCCTATCCCGAACAACCCTGGACCATCGAGTGGGAACAGCAAATCGAGATCATCGGTGAAGCGATGGGCCAAGAAGACGATGCCCAGGGCCTGATCACCGACATCAACACGCAGTTCGACGAGGCCCGCAACGAAGATTACGAAGACGTCACGTTCTCCTATGTTTATAACGACGGGCCCGGCACGCTGGGTGTGTTCTACCCCGAAGAACAGCGCGTGGCCATGGTATCGGCGCTCGGTCTCACCCCCGATCCGGTGGTCGATGAACTGCGCGACGAATACGATGCGCCGGGTACCCAATCCGCACTGATCGGATTAGAAAATGCCGACCAACTGGCAGATTCGGATCTGTTGTTCACGTTCTACATGGATGAGGCTAATCGCGAAGAAACCGAGGCCCAAGAGCTCTACGCGAGCATCCCCTCGGTGGAAAATGATGCGGTCGTGGCAGCCGAAGACCAAGCGTTTGTGACCGCATCGTCCATGATTAACCCGTTGACGGTGCCCTACACGTTGGAACGCTACGAACCCATGATTGACGACGCGATCGCCAACGCTCAGCAGAACTAACCTGAAGGATGCGCAAACCGCTGATGATCGTTCTCCTCGCAGTGCTGCTGGGGGCCACGTGCATCCTGAGCCTGTTTTTGGGGAGCCGGCCCAATGGCATCGCCGATGTCGTGGCGGCCCTGGGAGGCAACGGCGACGAGTACCTGACCAGCGTGGTGGATTCTCGCATCCCGCGGACCGTGATGGGTGCGATTGTGGGGGCCGCGCTGGCGGTCTCGGGCACCTTGATTCAGGGCATTACCCGAAACCCGCTGGGCGAACCCGGCATTTTGGGTATCGGTATGGGGGCTTCGGCCGCGGTGGTGACGGCCACCGCGGTGCTCGGTGCGCTGGGCGGGACTCAAACCATGCTGTTCGCGATGCTCGGCTCGGTCATCGCGGTGGCGGTTGTGCTCGGGCTGGGCGGCAAATCCAGTGCGCGCGGAATCGTCCCGCTCATTCTTGCCGGAGCCGTCGTGACCGCGGTGCTACACGCATACATTAATGCGATGGTGCTGCTGCGCCCCGACGTGTTTGATTCCTATCGGTTCTGGATGGTCGGCTCACTGGCCGGGGTCCAACTCGGTCAGCTGGCCCAGATGAGCGTGCCGCTGCTGCTCGGGGTAGTCGCAGCTTTCGCCGCCGCACGCGGGATGAATGCGCTCGCACTGGGCGATGAAACCGCCATCTCACTGGGGTTTCGCATCGGTTCCACACGGCTGGTGGGCATCGTTGCCGCCGCACTGTTGGCCGCGGTTGCCACAGCCATCGCCGGGCCCATTAGTTTCATCGGGTTGGCCGTGCCGCACATCGTGTTCGCGCTGTTCGGTGAGGACTTTCGCTGGCGTATCCCCGCGGCCATCCTCGGTGGCGCACTCGCGCTGGTGGCCGCCGATATCCTGGCCCGTGTGCTGCTGCGGCCTCAGGAACTCATGGTCGGCATCATCACAGCATTCGTCGGGGCACCTTTCTTATTGGCGGCCGTCCGACGCGGGGCGGTGATGAAGTGAGCCAGACACGTCTGTTTCGCCTCGGTAACCGCGTTGCGCTGCCGTATCGACGTCGCAGCGCACTGATTTGGGGTGCCGTGGCCGTGTTGATTTTCTCGCTCGCGGTGGCCACGCTGATGCTGGGCGACCTCGGACTGGGCCCTCACGATCTGCTCGAGCTGGCACGCGGCGAGGCCAGCACCACCACGCAATTCGTGCTCGAACGGGTGCGGGGCCCGCGCGTCCTCATTGCCATCTTGGCCGGTGGTGCATTCGGGCTGTCGGGGGCGCTGTTTCAAAACGTCACACGCAACCCGCTGGGTAGCCCGGATGTGTTGGGCCTGGCCGCCGGAGCCGGCACGGGCGTGGCGCTCACCGCGTTGTTTCCCATCGGCATCCCGACGCCAATTGGGGCACTGGCCGGTGCAGGTATCGCCATCGGGCTCGTCACGCTGGCCACGGGCAGCGGGCTGTCATCGACGTCGCGCGTCATCATCGCGGGCATTGCGGTGGCAGCGATGGCGACGGCGGTCACCCAGTTCGTGGTCACAGCCACGCTGCGGGATGAGGCCAGCCGGTTGGCCGCGTACCTGGTGGGCAGTTTGAACTCGCGCGACATGGGCCAGGTTGGCATTATCGCGGCGACATTGGTGCTCGCGGTGCCGGTGCTGTTGTGGCTGTCTCCGAGGCTGCACCTGATGGAACTGGGCGATGAACTCACGACGTCGCTGGGTGGTAGGGCCCCGGCGACTCGAACCCAGGCCATCCTGTTGTCGGTCCTGCTGGCGGCGATGGCGGTCGCGGTGGCCGGGCCCATCGCCTTCGTCGCGTTGATGAGCCCGCACGCTGCTCGCATGTTGACGTGCACCGCCGGCCCAAATTTGCTGGGCAGCGCCCTGATCGGCGCGTTGTTGCTGGTCGTCGCCGATCTCGCGGTGCAACAGGTGCCATTTCTTGACGGTCTGCCCGCCGGCGTGATCACCGCGGGTTTTGGTGGCGTCTTTTTGGGCTACCTGCTGGTCACAGCTTTTCAGAAGGGACAAGCATAATGTCGCAAGGACTTTCCGCTACGCAGCTCACGGTCGGCTATGGTGGCGCACCGGTGCTCAACGACCTGGATTTCACCGTGCCCCAGGGGCGCTTCACCGCGGTCATCGGGCCCAACGGGTGTGGCAAATCCACCCTGGTGAAATCGCTGGCCCGTGTCTTGGCCACCGAACCCGGCATGGTCACGCTCGCTGAGCAGCCACTGCAAAAACTGCGCCCGAAACATCTGGCCCAGCGCATTGCCTTGTTGCCACAACATCCGGTGGTGCCCGACGGCGTCACTGTCCGCGGACTGGTGGCTCGGGGCCGCTACCCGTATCACCGGCCGCTGCGTCAGTGGTCTGCCGACGACCCGCAGGCCATCGCCCAAGCGCTCGAGGATACCTCGATGACGGCGTTTGCTGATTTCCCGGTCGCCGAGCTCTCGGGCGGTCAACGCCAGCGCGCCTGGTTGGCGATGGTGCTCGCCCAGCAAACCGAGTACGTGCTGTTGGATGAACCCACGTCGTTTTTGGATATTGCGCACCAGATCGACGTGTTGCGACTGTGCCGGAGCATGACGGCCAACGGGCGCACCGTATTGGCCGTGCTGCACGATCTCAATCAGGCGGCCCGGTATGCCGATGAACTCGTGGTGATGCATCATGGCAAGCTGGTAGCCCAGGGCGCGCCCCACGAGATCCTCACCACACAGCTGGTCACCGAGGTCTTTGGGCTGGCTTCGATGATCGGGGCGGATCCGTGGTCGGGCTCGCCGATGGTGGTGCCGGTGGCCGACTGACCACCGGCACATTCCGCGCTAGTTCTGTTCTGAAACCGAACGGATGCTCTCGAGTGTTTCGAGTTCGCCGTCGCTGAGGTTTTCTTCGAGATAGCTCAGTGCTTGCTCACGGAAGGCGTCACGATCGACGTCTTCGATGACGACGGGGGAGCCTTGCTCATTCCAGCGGGTCAAAACCTCTTCTTCCCCGGCTTCGGCACACGCACGGTTTTCGCTGCGCGTTTCTGTCACGGCGGTCTGCAACTGCTCTTGTTGGTCCGCGGTCAAACGTTCCCAGGTTTCACCGGCGACCACCACGAGCTGACTGCCCACCGCGTGACGCGACAGGCTGACGTAATCTACGACCTCATCGAGACTGTTTTCCGCGGTGTAGGCGATCGGGTTTTCCTGCCCGTCGGCGATCCCTTGCTGCAACGCCATGTAGACCTCTTCGACCGCGATGCTCACGGGTTCGACACCCATCGCATCGGCCGACATGAGGTGTGCTGGCGAGCCCGGGTACCGCAGACGAATCCCGTCGAGATCCGAGGGTTCGCGGATGGGCTGATTGGCTGAGAATGTCCTATCACCCTGATACCAGACGTCCAACACCTTGGTGCCGGTGGCCTCTTCGAATCCGCCGATCACCTCATCAGACGCGTCGCTATCGAACCAGCGGAACAGGTGGTCGGGATCATCAAAGACGTAGGCCATATCCATCACCCCGATGGGCTCATAGACCGACGCGAGCGCCGAGCTGCCCTGCAGATCGAGATCGATGTCGCCATTCATCATCGAGGTGAACCGGTCGGTGTCGCCGCCCAGTTGGGATGAGGGATACGGCTGGATTTGCACATCGGTGTCGTTCATCTGTTGTTGCACCAGGGCGGTGCCACACGTGTTGTGCGGGTGGCTGAGCGTGTACGAACTGGCAAATGAGAGCTGTTCGGAGCCTTCGGTTGCCATGTTGTGCAGGCTCGGTATGCCCAGCAGCGTGCCGCCAACCAGTGCCGTACCGAGACCAAACGCAATCCAGCTGTGCTGTTGTTTCATGGGAAGTTCCGCCTCTCAGAAGCCAAGCAAATTTGGAACGATGGTAACGATGCCCGGGACGAACGTCAGCAGTAGCAGCACCGCGACCATTGGGATGAGGAATGGTGCCACACCCTTGAATACTTGTTCGACCGGGGTTTTGAGTACTGAACTCATTACGAACAGCACACTGCCCACCGGCGGGGTGAGGAGGCCGATCATGAGGTTAAGAATCATGATGACGCCGAAGTGTACCGGATCCACGCCGAATTCGGTCGCGATGGGTAGCAACACGGGCACGGTAATCAAAATGACGGCCGTCGCATCGATGAACGCGCCGAGGATGACCAGCAGCACGTTGACGACGAGCAAAAAGACGATCGGACTGGAAATATTCGACGTCATGAGGTCGGCCAGTGTTTGTGGCACTTGTTCGCGGGACAGGACCCAGCCCAGCAGGGCAGCGGCGGCGATGATGAGCATGATGGATGCCGTGGTCACCGCGGTTTCCCGCAGCGCATGAAGCACACCTTTGACGGTCAGCGTACCGTAGATAAACCCGAGAATCAGAATGTAGACGGCACCGATGGCCGCAGCTTCGGTCGGGGTGAAGATGCCACCGAGGATCCCGCCGAGAATAATGACGGGGGTCAAGATGGGCCCGATGACCCGGATCGAGGCCGTTTTGATCTCTTCGCGGGACCGCGGGGTTTTCTGTAGCTGGCTGTTCTTGCGTACGTAAATGTAGACGGTAATTAACAGTGCTGCGGCCAGTAACAGCGCCGGTAATACGGATGCGGCAAACAGTGCACCGGTGGAGACGGTGGCGACCGATGCGAAGATGACCGCGGGAATCGACGGCGGCATCACGGGTGAAATCAATGTCGACGAGGCGGTCAGCCCGATCGCGAAGTCGCGTTTGAAACCGTTTTTCACCATGGTCGGTACCATAATTTTGCCCAGCGCGGCTGAGTCGGCCAGCGCCGAACCCGACATCCATGCAAAGCCGACACTCGAGGCGACGTTGATGTAGGCGAGGCTCCCGCGGACGCGGCCCAGGATGGCCAGCGCGAAATCGAAGATGCGATCGGCAATCCCGGCGTGATTGGCTAGCGTACCCAGCAGGATAAACAGGGGCACGGCTAGCAACGGGAAGCTTGCGGTGCCCTCTGCGGCAATGCGCATCGCAAAGCCGGGCGAGTTGCCCGCCGTCAACATATAAATCAGCGATGGACCGAGGAACGCGAGTCCGACGGGAACACGAATGGCCAGCAGTGCGGCGATCGCAAGGGCGAGAATCAATAGGCTCATGAATGGTCCTTCAGCTCAGCGTCGGAGGCGTCTTCTACCGGTTCGAGGTTTTCCTCGGGCGCGTAGACGATATTGAACAGTGCCTGGATGGTGGCCGAAATGAAGGCCAGCAGGGGGATCACGTACAGCACCCAGAGCGGGATACCGGTGATGGCCAGCGTCTGTTCGGTATCAGCGGTGACCAGGGAAAAGGACTCCTGGGCGTAGGCTGCCGTGCACATTGCGACGATGATCGACGAGATGATGATCACCAGGCGACGGGTTTTGTCCGTCCCGACTTTGAGGATCACGTCGATGCTGATGTGGCGTCCTTGGCCCACCAGTGACCCGATCATCAAAAACGTTAGTGCTAACAGTGAGTAGCGGGACAGTTCGCCGATCCAGGGTGACGTGGCGACCGGCAGATACCGTTGGACAACCTGGATGCTGAGTAGGACGAGAATAAACAGCACCAGGGTGGCGCCGAGGTATTCTTCGACCTTCTGTAACACCTTCAGGGGTGTGGGCCGTGGCCGCTTCCCCATGAAGTCGAAAGGCTCGACTGCGTGCTCCATAGCACGGCCTCCTTGTGAGAATGATGGGCTGTGTGAAAATGTTGGCTGGTTTTTAGCCGCCGAAGGCGCGGGTGAGTTGTTCGTGCTGCTGTTGCGCGGCCAACCGTACTGCGGCATTGCCTGGACCGTAGTCGTTGTAGGCCCCCACGCGTTGGACGAGCTCGAAGAACAGTCCGCCGATGGTTTCGGAGTACAAGTGCAAAAACTCGCCATCGGCATTGCGGTCATACAGGATGCCTAGCTCTTGCCAACGGGTGACCGTGGCGTCGTCGAGGCCGAACCGTGCTTTCAGGTCGGCGTAGTAATTCGACGGGATGGGCAAGACCGTCAGGCCGGCACTGGTGGCCTCGCGGGCGCGCTGTTCGAGATCATCGACGGCCAAGGCGATGTGCCCGGGGTAGCGGACGGGTTGGCCGGCACGGTCGGTGTAGGTGCGCGGCACGCGGTTGAAGTTCCACCGAATACCGCCTTGAGGAGACTCGAGTACCTGGGAGTGGACGAGTCCGCGTGGTGAGGCCACATTTTGGGCCTCTAACGGTTCCATGCGCAACATGGCTAATGTGAACAGTACGGAGGCCCCGAAGTGATCCCAGGCTTCGGGCACGTTGAGGTGATCCAGCCGCATCGTCGCCGAATGCTGGGCGAGTTTATCAGGATCCGAACCGAATTCGGTGGGCCAGCTGGCCGCCTGCTCGTCGACGAAAAACAGTTGTGTGCCGCCGGGGCTGAAGACGCCCGGCAGCCGGACTTCATCGGCGGTGACCGGTCGTGAAACCAATGGTGCGCCCAGTGCTCGTGCGCGGGCGAATGCCTTTGCACTATCGGCAACCTGGACGGCGACCGATGCGATGGAGGTGCCACCGCTCTGGGTGGGTGACAACACGACTTTGACCCCGTCGGCGACGAACAGTTGGGGGGCCTTGCGACGATGCTGACCGGCGAACCGGAATCCCAGCGCGCCGAGCAGTGCACCGCATTCGTCGGGGGAGTCGGTGCTGATTTCGACGTGGTCGATTGTCTCGACGGGATCGATTTTGGGCATGGTCGCCAACTCGACGCGTGCCGCGGCGGCCTCGGTGACCCGGCCACGTGCGCCTTGCTGAATCCAACGCAGTGACCGCAGCCCGTCGGCAGCCGTCAGAACCGGATCAGTTTCCCGGAAGACGTCGTTGAAGATTTCCAGCGACAAGGGGCCGTCGTAGCCCGTTTCGGTCAACTTCGCCATGAAACCAACCATGTCGAAACTGCCTTCGCCGGGGAATACGCGGTGGTGGCGCGACCAGGGCAGTAGATCCATCCCCAGGTCAGGTGCATCGGCGAGCTGGACGAAGAAGATTTTGTCGGCGGGGATGTCGGTGATGCGCGCTGGATCATCATCACGCGAGAGGATGTGAAACGAGTCCAAACAAACGCCAAGATTCGGGTGGTCGGCGGCCTCCACGAGCTCCCAGCTGTGCCAGTACGTGTTGACAAACCGACCCCAGGCCAGGGCCTCGTAGGCGATGCGCACGTCATAGCGTTGGGCCAGCTCGGCGGCGCGGCGCAGCTGATCGGCGACCACGGCATCGTCGTTGACGGTCGCGGTGCCCGCATTGGACGGCACCAACACCAGATCCATACCGAGTTCTTGCATCAGCTGGAACTTGGCTTCCAAACGGCGCAGATTGTCCTGAAACTGTGCTTCCTCGACACCTTCGAAGTCGCGGAAGGGCTGGTACAGATCTAATGTGAGCCCTAAACGATCGGCGAGGGCCTTGATTTCGGCCGGTGATGACGGCGAGACCACCAGGTCCGCTTCAAACACTTCAATGCCGTCGAAACCGGCTGTGGCGCAGGCCTGCATTTTTTCTTCGAGGGTGCCGGAAAGGCACACGGTCGCAATGGAGGTTTTCATGTGTGATCCTTCAGGTCGCCGGTGAGTTCTTCTTCGGCAATGAGCCAGTCGAGATGGCTGCGCATGCGGTCACGATCTGGTTGAAGGCCGGTGACCAACTGGAACGTATCGGCTGCTTGGCCCACCGCCATGGCCTTGCCCGGCATGACTGCGCAGCCCAGTGCCGCGGCGGCCTCGATCAGCGCAGTCCGCGCTGGACGATACACAATGTCTGCCACCCATAATCCCGGATGCAGGATGGTCGCATCGACGGGCAGCCCGGGGTGCGAAAACATGCCGATCGGGCTGGCGTTGACCAGCCCCGTGGCCTGCGGAATCCACTGCGCCGCCTGTTCAGCCTCGCCCGTGCGGGTCACGAGCTCGTGACCCGCGGGAGCTGCTGCGTTCAGTTGAGCGATGAGTGCCTCGGCGCGCTGCGGGTCGGGGTCGATGATCGATAGCCGCGCGACTCCGGCACCGGCCAATGCATCGGCGACGGCGGAACCGGCCCCACCGGCACCCAACAGCACGACGTCGCTGAGATCAGCATCGGGCAGTTCGCGGGCCAGACCCGACGCGAAACCCGAACGATCGGTATTGAAACCCACGAGCTTGCCGTCATTGATGAGCACCGTATTGCAGGCTCCAAGACGCTGCGCTGCAGGATCGATCTCGTCGAGGAACTCGAGCACGACCTGCTTGCAGGGGTGGGTGATGTTGAATGCATCGAAACCCAGCTCGACGCCGGTCGTGAGTAAGCGTCCGACCTCGGTGGCGGGCAGCCCGAGCTCGGTGAGATCAATGGGGCGATAGACGTAGCGCAGCCCGTGAGCGGTAGCCTCGTGCTCATGCATCGGCGGGGTGAGTGACGGTCGCACCCCGTCACCGATCAATCCCATGAGATACCCGTGTTCTGCCATAATTTTGCCCGTCTCGCCGTCTCCATTGCCAATATATGGCAATCGTTGTTGAATAATGGTAACTTATACTATGTGACATCCCACACGCACGTGTCAAGGCGTACAGCGAAGTTCCGGGAAGTGTCGCACGTGGTAGCGCTTTTGAGGAGTCGAGTATGAGTAGCAGTTCAACATTGACGAAGGGTCTGGATATGCTCCGATTGATGGGGCAGTACCCGCATGGTGCTCCCGCCGCGGTGTTTGCCAAGGAGTCCGGGCTGCCGTTCTCCACGGCATATCGGCTACTCAATACGCTGATCGAGGCCGGCTTCGCTGAGTTTGAACCCGCGACCAAGCAGTATCGCATCGGGCTGCAGGTCTTTGAACTCAGCCAGAAGATCTCGGCGTCACGGGGCTATGACGGCGCGGTGCTTCCCGTGTTGAAAGAATTGTCTCGCGTCACCTACGAATCGTGTCTGTTTTCTGTTCGCGACGGCACTGACACGGTCACCGTCCACACTGTCGATGGGCCAGAGTTTCGCCAAACCACCGATCCCGGTGACCGGTTGCCGCTGCATGTGTCGTCAATGGGCAAGGCCATTCTTGCCGCACTGCCCGCCGAGGAAATGCGCGAAGTCGTCGCCGAGTTGCATCTCGAGGCTCGCACCGTGCACACGATCACGGATCAAGACGAACTGCTGGCACAGTTGGAAGCGGCACGCGTCGAGGGCTGTGTCTACCAGCGGGAAGAAGTCGACCTGGGGATGAATGCCCTGGCCACCGCGGTGCGAAGCCCAAGTGGTGCAGTGCTTGGTGCAGTCGCGATTGCGGCACCCTTATTCCGCGCGGATCAGGACGGGCTCTTGGTGCACCGGCAGGCATTAGCCGACGCGGTCCAACGATTAGCAGCTACCCTGCCCGCAGCATAGTTACAGTATGAACAGTGTCCTACGAAGAAGAGAAGGAAATTTTATGACGACTGTCTACGTGCTCAACGGTCCAAACCTGAACCTTTTGGGCCTGCGCGACCCGAATACTTACGGCACCCAAACGCTCGCTGATGTCCAAGAGCGTTGTGACGTCGTGGCGAAAGAATCCGGACTAGAGCTGATCTTTCGACAGTCCAATCACGAAGGTGAACTTATCGACTGGCTCCACGAAGCCGGCCGTGCCGTCGCCGATGGTACCAGTGCGGGCGTTGTGCTGAACGCCGGAGCCTACACCCACACTTCGGTTGGGCTTGCCGACGCAATTTCAGGGGCGTTCGTTCCGACCATCGAAGTCCATATTTCTAACGTGCACGCCCGCGAGTCGTTCCGTCACCACTCCTACATTTCGCCGGTTGCTGCCGGTGTCATCGTGGGATTAGGAACCTACGGATATGACGCAGCTATTCAAGCCCTCGCGCACCGGGAGAACTCATAGAACTGGTTTTGGCTGTGTAGATGCCCTGAAATATTGGGCACATCAAAACTGCGCTCATTGCCGGAGTTATTGCCTCAGGGAACGACAAGTCGGTAGCGAGGTCTGCCTCAGCCGTTTCTGAAAATCAAAATAGAGCGTGAAGTACAAAAATATGCACGTATTTTTGTCTGGTAATCGGGAGTGCCAAAACGTCATCTTCTCATTGGTACGCTCGGACCATGAACGATGAGCTGCTGTACGAATTGCTTGAACTCGAGCATCAGGGATGGCAATCGCTGTGCGATGGCACCGGTGCCGATTTCTATGGGCGCATCATGACTGATGAGGGTGCCATGATCCTGGCCCACGGGTTCGTATTTGACCGCGATGCCGTGATCGATTCCCTGGCTCAGGCACCGACGTGGGACGGCTACGAGATTGATGCACCAGAAGCTATCGCACTGGGCGAAGATCAGGCGATCTTGCGCTATACCGGCACCGGTCACCGAGCAGGGGAATCCGATTTTCATGCGCTGATGGGCAGCGTCTATGTTCGCACAGACGGCGTCTGGCGGCTCGCGCATTATCAGCAGACCCCGATCCCAGAACGATAACCACGGTTATATAGACACCAGCAGTAAGGTGGCCGCGAATACGAGCCCGGACGCGATGAGTACGACCGTCGTGTACCCGAGGATGTCACGCATTTTTAGGCCCGCAATAGCCAGGAGCGGGATGGCCCAAAATGGTTGGATCATATTGGTCCACTGGTCACCGTAGGACACCGCCATGATCGTTATTTCTGGATCTACGCCTAGCTCAGCGCCGGCTGACAACATGATCGGACCTTGAACAGCGAATTGTCCGCCGCCGGACGGGACGAAAAAGTTCACCAGCCCGGCCGCCAAAAATGCCAGCATGCCGAAGGTGACCGGGTTGGAAATCGACACGAACGCATCTGAGAAGATCTGGACGAGACCCGAACCGACCATCAGCCCAAGAATGCCCGCGTACAGTGGGAATTGCAACAGGATTTCGCCGACATTTGAGGCGGCGTTCTTGGTGAGTGCGATGAGTTCAAATGGGTTGCGCACCAGCAGCATAATCAACGCCAGGAAAGACCAGTTGACGGTATCTAGAGTCAGGGTGCCGCCGCGGCTGAAATGTAAGACCAGGTAGGTAACAAGTAACAACCCGACCAATAGGGTTGCGATGCGGCTGGCATCGAGCTTATCGGCCGGCGTGACAATGTCTTCTTGGCCGTCGTCGACCGTTTCGCGAAGGTCGACTTCGAGTTCGTCAATTTTGTCGCCTTTGCGCGGTGCGATGAGAAACAGTGCGAGTCCGACGACGAGAATCGTCGCGGCGGCGGCCAACATGTTCCAGCCGGAGAACACGGTTTCGCTGATCGGAATGGTCTGGCCGTTCAGCGATTCTGCAAGGAATGAGTCCGGGGTGGCAGCCGTGAGCGGCCCGGAGGCCGAATAGCCCATATGCCAGACCACAAACCCTGCGAATCCTGAAGCTACCAGCATGGGGAAGTGCAAGCGAAGACCCCTGGCCTTGCCCTGGTAGGCGACTTCGCGGGCTAACAACCCACCAACCACCAGCCCGAGTCCCCACGTGATGAGACTGGCGAGGGCTGCGACAACAAATACGAAAACGTAGGCCATCAGTTCGGTGCGGGGCACGTTGCCGAGAAATCCGAGTGCTGCTCGAACCGGTCCGGTGTTCGCCAGAATGTGGCCCAGCAGCAGGATCAGTGCCATCTGAGTGATGAAATCAAGAAGCCCGGCCAGGCCATCACCCCAGTGCACGATCAGATCGCCGGGTGCGGTCTCCGTGAGGAGTAACGCCAAGACGACGACTATGAAGGTCAGGAGGATCGAAAAGACCAGAGACGACGGGATGAAGCGTTCAACGACGTGGTTGACGGGCCGCATGGCACGGGAAAGCGCGGTGCCTTCCTTGTGTTCTTTAGTGTCTGTGTTCGAGCTGGACATGACAGCATCTCCTCAAGGTCAGGACGGCAAGGAGAGTGGCCAATTATGATGCAGATCATACTGTATCAATCAAAAGTTGTATGCCGACTACCGTCGCGTTGGTGATGACCAGCACCGGCGCCGACTGTTGTACTGAGGGTATGTCTTTAACAGCACCTTGCCCACCTATGCCCCGGACTGGCCACAGCGCCATTGGAAAACTCGCGGTAACCGTTGCATAATGAGCGCCATGGGCATCGTCAATACACCACTCCAAGATCCCGGCGCTCCGGTAGGTCCCGCGGTCGGGGCCACCCGCCGTGCCATGTCGATCGGCCAGCACGTCATTGCCGTGGTACTGACCATCATCGGCATGGCACGAGGTATTGACACGACCGACGCACCGATCTGGCTGGTCATCGGGGTCGGCGTGGTGTACCTTGCTTGGCATACCGCGGGGATCTGGATTCCCAAACGCACCGATTCCATCACCCCGATGCGCTGGTGGCTTATCGGGCTGGCCGTGCTGTGGGCGGGTGCCGTTGCGACGACTGCCGAATACATTTGGCTCGCATTTTTACTGTGGTTGCTCGCCGGGCACTTGCTACCGGGCCGCGGCGCAGTGGTCTTCTCGGTGCTCGTGTATGCACTGACCGCGGCTGCGCCACTGCTACATCACGGCACCACGAGTTACCCGAATCTTATCGGCCCGCTCATCGGCGGGGTGTTTGCGCTCGGCATCTCGCGAGGCTACCTGGAGCTGCTGCGTGAATCCGATGCTCGCCAACAACTCGTGGAACATTTGACCCGCGCACAGGATGAGACCGCACGACTTCAGGATGAACTCGCCCTGGCCCAACGCCACTCCGGTGCGCTCGCAGAACGCACACGCATCTCACGCGACATTCACGACACCGTCGCTCAAGGGCTGTCTTCCATTCGCCTCATTGCCCACGCGGAACAAGGGCGCATCGCCGACGCGAGCACTACAAAAACACTAGCGCACCTGGAATCGGTCGCCACCGACGCGCTGGCCGATGTGCGCCGCATTATCGCCGCGTTGGCCCCTGCAGAACTCGATGATGACGGGTTGGCCACCGCGCTGCAGGGTATGTTGGAACGACTGAGCACAACCACCGGCATCCGCACCGAACTCCGCGCCGATTCCGCACTGCCCGCACTGAGCCCCGATGCTGAAGTCGCACTGCTGCGCGCTGCACAGTCTGCGCTGGGCAACATCCGGGAACATTCGCAAGCCACTCTGGCCGTGATGAACCTCATCGACGCGAGCGACGCTATCCGGCTGGATATTGTGGACGACGGGATAGGTTTTGATCCCGCTAGCCTGGATGCCGGTACCGAACGCAGCGCCACCAACTCGTATGGGCTGCGATTTATGCGCACCCGCCTTCGCGAACTCGGTGGGGGCCTCGACATTGAGACCGCACCGGGGGACGGCACCAGACTATCCGCCTACCTACCCATCCGCGCCGCATCCAAGGAGACTCCATGACCATCACCGTGCTGCTCGTCGATGACCATCCCGTGGTCCGTACCGGTTTGCGCGCCGTGCTCGACACCGGTGGTCAAGTATCGATCGTGGCCGAGGCCGCCAGTGGGGAAGAGGCCCTGACGCTTGCCGAACATTTTCAGCCCGATGTGGTGCTGTGCGACTTACGGCTGGGTGACGGCATCGACGGCATCGACACCACCAAGGCCCTGCGGGCCATGGAACCCGCGCCCCACGTCCTGATTCTGTCGACCTATGATCGCGACGCAGACATCTTGGGGGCCATGGATGCTGGGGCGTCGGGCTATCTGCTGAAAGAAGCGACCCCCGAAACGATCACCGACGGTATTGCACGGGTCGCGGCCGGCCAGACGGTCCTGGCTCCAGAGATGACATCGCGAGTACTGGCCGGAATGCGCAACCCACTACCAGAGCTGACCGAACGTGAACGCGAAGTCTTACGACTATTGTCCACCGGGGCCACCAACAAAGAAATGGCACAACAGTTGTTTGTCGCCGAGGCCACCGTTAAATCCCACCTCGTCCATATCTTTACCAAGTTGGGCGTCGACAACCGCGCTAGAGCCGTCGCACTCGCCAAGGAAACCGGGCTGATCTAGCCTGCCGGGTTCCAACCCTTTCGCTGCTGCACACCGGGCACTACCGTTGAGGGCATAACATCCTGTGTATTGAAGGGGTGAAAGGAGAGGAACGTTCATGACTCCTCGGAAAACTGGAACAGACCAGCAACCTCAACAACCCGATCCCGAACATGGAAAATCTCCGACGCGCATGGGCTTTTTCATGGTGCCAGTAGAACTTGTCGGCACCGTGCTGCTGATCGGCATGGGTGTACGGTTTATCACCGTGTCAGGCCAATCCGACATCATCGGTTACGTGCTGTTCGTGCTCGCTGCGCTCCTCGTATTTGATGCGGTTCGTCGCCTGAGAAGACTCTCGACGGGTCGCGACAGGTACTAGCAAGTTCATCGACACAGGCAAGATTTTCACAAGAATCAGCGGGCTCCTGGGTGACCGGGATGTCCGCTGATTCTTTTGTTTAAGCCGCGCTAGTCCAAGTGGTCCAGCGCCTGACAGGGATCAGAATTCGGATCCGCACGGTGAATATTCATCGCCAGACGACTCACCAGGTCCCGGAACACTTCCGCGTTGTCGTGCTCGCCATTGAGCCCGGCCAAGAGTTCGGCCTCCGCGGCAGCCACGCGCTGTTCGTAATCGGCAAGCAGCGTTCTGCCCGTCGGGGTAGACACAATTTTGCGCGAACGACGATTCCTTGTACTCAGGGGTGGGCGCCTTTAGTGTCAAAGGACATTCGTTTGCTCATCGGAGGTGAGTTGTCGTGACCGACCGAAACCCAGACCATCACGAGCAAGATCCCAACCGTATACCTGACGAAAAACCATTCGAGGTACCGCACGAGAATCCGAATCTCGATCCCAACCCTGATGGCGATCCTGACCTCGAAGGCGGCGGTGGCGTGCGGCCAGGCAGCACGCCACCAGATTCCCAGTCAGCATCTGCGACACCGTCGCATACCCCAAGTGCCAGTCCACCGCGGTCCAAAGCGATGTTGATCGTAATCGGCATCGTGGTGCTGATCCTCGTCTTTGTTTTTGTCGCCTACGCCATTGGCCTCTGGGACTAAACCCTCAGGCTGACACTTCCATGCCGCGCCAGACGATGTCGAAGGCTTCGCGGCACCGGCGGTGCGTGGCCGGGTCAGTGAGTCCCGTGCCGCGCACCACCATCTGGTAGTAAAACATGCCGTTGATCGCATCGATGGCAGCATCGATATCGAGATCGGCCCGGAGCTCGCCGCGTTCGATGCCCGTTTCAAGTGCTTCGACCATGCTGCTGCGACGTCGATGGACATGTGATGCCCAATAGGCTTCCTGGACATCAGGATGTCGCATGACCAATTCGAGGCGTTTCCGAAAGCGTTTGTGCGAGTAATCCTCGCCTACGGCGCGCTCGAGCTGATCGAAGATCGTCTCAACCAGCGCATCCTTGACGGTGGCGTGGTCATCCAACTCGAACTTCACCACTGCGCGACCCCGATCCAAGGCCGTGGCGATGAGCTGGGTCATGCTGGACCAGCGACGATATAGCGCTGCACGGCTGACACCACTGGCTTCAACCACCGCGGTCACCGTGATGTCTTCATCGCGATCAACCATGGCGGTCACTGCGTCGAGAATCCGCTCATCATGGTTCGCAATCCGGGGACGACCGGGCCCGCGAGACACCGCGCGCTGAGACCTGGTGGCTACCTCTGTCATGCAATCACCGCGCGCTCGCGCAGGGCGTCGATCAGTGCGGTCGATAGGCCAGCTTCATATAGTGGCGTCAGCGGGTCGCCGTAGCGTGCACGCAGGGTGGCCAGCGTGTCCGCCATGGACGCTTGGTCTTTCGCGAGCCGTTCGTCCGGGTCATCCGTACTATTTTGGTAGGCCTGAAGGTCGAAACCAGCCAGCGCCATGACGTGATGCATGTAGCTGCCGGTGCGTGTCATGATGGCCTCCAGATTTGGGTAGGTTGCGCGGTAGTCGGCAATGATCGTCTCGTCGTCGGCGCCCAGTGCCAACAGCAGTGCGGCTGCCAGCACGCCGGTCCGGTCCTTGCCTGCAGCACAGTGAAACGCGGTAGCACCTGGTGAATGCGCCATGATGGCCAACGCGCTCACGAGGGCGCCAGGTGCGGTTTCGAAGCGGGACACATACAAGTCGTGCATCGACGGCATGTCATTCATGGTGCGCAGCGGGGCAGCCGCGGCCACCGCTGCAAGGTCACGATGCGGTGTGGTGGCCGAACCAATCGTGGCCATCAGCGGGACGTGGTGGTAGTTCACGACACGATCCAACAGTGGTCCGCGCCCGGTGATAAAAACTTCATCCCGAGATCGCAGATCAATGACGCTGCGTAGGCCCTCGGTCACCAGGGCATCGGCGGCGTCCTCGGTGATGGTCGCCAGGTCGTCGCTGCGCAGCGCAAATCCGGTGGCGATGACGCCGTCTGCGACCGGTGTCCCACCAAGGTCCCGTAGGTTGACGGGAGCGGAGAGGTCGATGGTTGGTGCTTGGGTAAGTGTCATGTAATTTTCCTTCGGATGATGGCGGATACCTGATCGATCACGGTGACCAGCAGGATAATGCAGATGACCATGGCGGCCAGGTGTTCATATTCGTAACGGTTCATGGCGGTGGTCAGTTCTAGACCGATGCCGCCGGCGCCGACCAGACCCAGAATGGTTGCCCCGCGGACGTTGCCTTCAAACAGCAGCAGCGTGTAACTGGTGAGCATAGGCATGGCCTGGGGCAGGATGGCGTATTGCACGATCTGGCGTTTCGATGCGCCAACAGATTCCATCGCGACGATGGGCCCGCGATCGACGGCTTCCATGGCTTCGGCGAATACCTTGCCGATGGAGCCGATCGATCCTACGGTCATGGCCAGGATGCCCGCGAACGGGCCGAGCCCGACAGCCGAGACGAACATCAACGCGAACACGAGATCCGGCAGGGAACGGATGACGTTCATCGTCCAGCGGCATGCGTAGTAGAGCCAGGTTGGGGCAATATTACTGGCGGCCCCGAAGGCCATCAGCAGTGACAGCCCGGCGCCGAGCGCGGTTCCGACGATGGCCATCTGCAGGGTTTCGATGAGGAGCAGTGAGAATTCCGGAAATTCGCTGAAGTCGGGCGGGAACATCCGGGAGATGAAATCCGCCATGTTCACGGCGCCTTCGCCGAGCTTTAAGAAATCGAACTGGGCACCATTGGCCGACCAGATGAACAAGGCGATGGCAACAACCGCACCGACCATGAACCGGGCCCGCGGCACCGTGAAGGCTTTTTCGAGGCGTTCGCGCTCGCGGTGTTTGAGTTCTTGCTCGGAGGAGGGTTGCTCTGTGGTCTTCTCTATCGTCGCAGACATTATTCGTCCTCCTCGTCTTCCAGTGCGTAGACGCCGGCAAGCTGTTCGGCGTCGAGTGCAGGTGTTGGGCCGGAAACGATGATTTCGCCGTGCCGCAGCCCGATGATTCGGTCTGAATGCTCAAGTGCTAGGGGTAAGACGTGCAGGCTGATCAGGACCGGAATGCCTTCGTCGTGGGCAATTGAGCGCAACAGTTCCAGCACACTTTTGCTCATGCGTGGATCAAGCGAGGCCACGGGTTCATCGGCCAGAATCACACGTGGGTTTTGCATCAGGGCACGCGCAATCGCCACGCGTTGCTGTTGCCCACCGGACAGGGTGCGGGCTTCCGCATTGGCTTTGTCTGCAATGCCGACGCGTTCCAGCAATGCCAGTGCCCGTTTGCGATCGGCGCTGCGGAAGGAACCGAACCAATTTGATGGGCCAGCGTTGTGCAGGCCGCCGGTCAGCACGTTGGTGATGACCGAGAGTCGACCGATCAGGTTGAACTGTTGGAAGACTTGGCCGACCTGGGACCGTAGTTCGCGCAGTTGTTTTTGACGCAGCTGAGTGACGTCGTAGCCGGCAGCGTTGACGTCTCCGGATGTCACCGGTGCGAAACCGGTGAGTGCTTTCATCAGGGTTGATTTCCCCGAACCGGAAGAACCCAACAGTGCCACGGTTTCGCCCGGGTAGAGGTCTAGGTTGACGCCGTCGAGTACCAGTGGTGCGTCGTCGGTGTAGCGAACCTTGAGGTCACGGACGGTGACTAACGGTCTTGCTCGACGATCCGTAGAAGTATCTGCGGGTTGAGTGGTAGTGGTATTGGTCGTCTCAACGGGCGGAGTGTTGGCTGTCATGCTCATCTCTATGCTCCTGTTGTCCTGCTGGATTAGCCCAGGTCTGAGATATCGACGTCGGCGACCGAAGCGATATCAACGAATGGTTGGAACAGTTCGTCATCCGGTTCGATGATCGGTTCGATGCCTTCTGGCATGCTGTCCATGTAGATGCCCAGCGCGTCACGGTTTTCTTCGGAGAAGAGTTTCGGTACGGCGTCGAGCAGCACCTCGCGTTTGGCGTCGCTCATATCGGGGTTGGTGAGTGCACTCATGCTGACCGGCATACCAATGGACTCGCCGATTGAGCGGGTTTCACCTTCCTCGAATGGAAACATGGGGCTGCTTTCGCCTGCCATTTCGGTGAAGATTGGGGAGGTACATGCGACATCGGCTTGCCCCTCATCGAGTGCCATGAAGCTGCGGTCGTGGCCGCCCGAGAAGAGTTCCTCGAAGTCTTCACCGGCGACCAGACCGGCTTCGGAGAGCATGTGAGTCGGCATGAAGAACCCGGAGCTCGAGGCGGCGTCGGCGAATGCGATGGTGGTTTCCGGGGTGATGTCGTCGAGTGATTCGATCGGGGAGCCATCCAACACGAGGCAGGTGGATGCGGGTTCGTCAGAGCCGGGCCAGGCGACCAGCGAATCAACTTCACCTGTGTTGACCGCAAGTGCGGATGGGAAGCCACTCATCAGACCGATGTCTTCGTGACCTGCGCGAACTGCTTCGATGACTGCTGAGTAGTTTGGTACTTCGGTGACGATGACTTCTTTGCCGGTGTACTCTTCGAGCAAGCTGACGATTTCGTCGACGGGAACCTCGGCGTTGGGGTCATCAGACAGTGGCAGGGTTGCATAGCGAATCACGTCGTCGTCGGTGGAGGAGCCGTCTGATGCTTCAGAGGAGCCGCCGCAACCGGTCAGGACAAGTGCGGAGCCGATGGCGAGTGAACCGAGAATTTTTGGTAGTGGAGAGCGCATTGATCTATTCCTTCACAACGAGAAAAAGAGGGGATGTCTGTGATGGCGACACTCTTAGTAGAGCGCAGAGAGGTAACCGCGAATTACGAGACTGCCGGTACGGTCGTGAAAGTTTCGATGAACTCTGAGTGACATAGGTGACCTGAATAACGAAACCGGTAGTTCCGGAACTCTGCCGAGTCAACAAGCGGAAAATGCTGTCAACTAAAAGTTGACGCCTGGTGTCAACCTTTGGTTTACTGGTGCTCATGGAAGCAATACTCAAAGCACAGCGCAATCTTGACTGTGCAAAGCAGCAGCTACAGATAGCTGTTCAGGAGGCTCGGAGTGCCGGGCGAACCTGGGCAGAAATCGGCGAGACGTTAGGCATTAGCCGCCAGGCTGCGTTCAAGCGTTTCGGAGAAGTCATTAACCCGGTCAACGGCCAGAAAATCACAGGAGCACCAATGTCGATGCACACCATCCGCGAACTGACTGAACGGGTCTTCGACCTCATCAGTACCGCGGACTACCAGCAGTTAGAACAGCTGATCCATCCAGATGTTCGTGAAGAACTCACCGCCGAATTGATCGCCGACACCTGGCAGCGCGTGTTGACCGATATCGGAGCCAAGGAAACCTACGACGACACCCACGTCGCGCTTCCCGCGGGTGAGCGAATCGACGACGATGAGCAGCTGCTAGGAACCGTTGTCGGTGTGACGACGTTGCACCACGAGGCGGGAGAGGCGATGGGCAGGGTGGCGGTCGACGACCAGCAGAAAGTGGTCGGCATCCTGATCCTGCCACCGGATCACGGGCCGGTACCGTTCTAGAGCAGCATCTGCGTCCGGGCGACTCGGGTTTCGGTACGCTGGGAAGCATTATGGGTGATGTGTTTGCTGGACGTTATGAACTTGTCGATCCGCTCGGGGAAGGCGGCACCGGTGTGGTGTGGCGGGTGTGGGACCACCGTCACCAGCAGTACGCGGCGGCGAAAGTGCTTCGTCAGGTTGATGCATCCTCGTTGTTGCGGTTCATGCGCGAGCAATCCCTGCGACTTGAACATCCACACATTCTCACGCCCACCGGCTGGGCGGGTGAAGACGATAAAGTCCTGTTCACTATGCCCATTGCCTCGGGCGGATCGGTGGCCACACTGATCAGCGACTACGGACCGCTCCCGGTGCGATTGACGGCCGAATTGCTGGACCAGCTATTATCCGCCCTTGAAGCAACGCACGCCCAAAATGTTATTCACCGCGATGTAAAACCTGCGAATCTGCTTCTGGACGCGACCGGCACGGGCCACCCGTGGCTGTGGTTGGGTGATTTTGGTATCGCGGCAGGTGGCGATGCGCCGCGTCTGACACAGGGTCCCTATACAGTTGGCACGCCAGGATACGTGGCGCCCGAAGCTTTCGAGCTCGGCTGGCAGCCGACTCCAGCCGCGGATCTCTATGCCGCCGGAATGTGTGCCGTGGAAATGTTGACGGGTGCCCACCCCGCGCCTGATGCTGATATTGCCACGCTGCTTGCAGCGGCACACCGCGAAGAACCGGTCCCAGATTCGCTGGTTGCAGTCGTCGCGCAACTGGGCCACGCTACTGTGAATGAACGATACGCGCATGCTGGAGAGGCTCGGGCCGAATTGCGTGCGACCGGTTTACTCGAACCACTCGAGGCCCACAGACTGCTCGGGGACGTCGAAGTCTTTGACCACACCCCGGCGCTGCCGCACGGGTGGAGTGAGCACGGTCCGACTGAAGTCGATGACGCTGACCCGTCAATTGCGGCGCCACCGATGGCCGCAGCCCCAACGGTGTCCACGATGCCGCCACCGCCCCCACCACAGCAACGCCACGAACCGGCCCGAAAGATGAGGGCCGTGGCGCTGGCTGCGATACTGATGGGTCTGGGGGTTGTGCTCATCGCGGTAAGCCTGTTCGTAGTGTTCGGCTGACTCGACGGTGCCCGGTTTTTTAGTATGAGGACCTGTTGCGGGTTTTCAATACGCGGTAGAGCACGAATGCGCCGATGACGAGGAGTAAGAGTCCCGCGATGCCGATACCAAGGAACACCGTTTGGGTCGTCGAAAGCCCGGTCCGTTCGGCATCTCCCACATTCGGGGTCACAGCTTCTGCTGGCTGGGTGGGCTCGGCGGCCACCGCGTCGTCGTCATCTTCGGTATTCGTTGCAGACGCCGTCGCGTACTGTGGCTCGCCTTCAACCTCGCCAAACGTATCGACGACCAGATCAAAGGGCACTGCGACCTGTTGGTCGGAGTTCACTTCGCTCTGGCTGACCAAAATGTAGTAGTCGCCTGCGGTGGAGGCAAATTCCATGTCGTTATGCCCGGCATTTGGGCTCGCGCGGTTTGCCCAGCGCACCGGATGGGTCATGTTTTGCCAGAGTTTTGGTTCATCGTAATTTGTCAGTCCGTAATACTTGCCCTCTTGGCCTTGTGCCTGCGTCGTGTGCTGAATGAGGCCTCGGTGAGGCGAATAGATCTGCAGTCGAAAGCCGCGGTCAACGGTCAGGTCTGGACCAAATTCGGCGCGGCCTGGGGTTTCGAGTTGGGCCTGAAGATGCTGGCCCCATTCGACCGGTATTTTGTAGACAAGTGATTCACCGGGGTAGATCTCGGACGAGTAGGCGCCGCCTGCTTCTAATGTCGGTGCATTATTGAACGAGTTTCCGCCGAGTAGTTCCTCGGACTGCTCTTGGTCAACCTCCAGCGACTGCCACTGATACTCACGAATACCCCCTTCGGCTACTGACGGCAGCTCAGTCATGTTGGCGACTTCGGGCTCTTCGGTCACGACAAACTCAACCGGCTGGCCGACATAGGCGTTAGGGTCCTCGTTGCTGATCGCCTCGAGTTGCAAGATGAGCTCGTCTGCACTGTTGCAGTCGGTCTCCTCTTCCTCAGGGTCGGGGAAGACGGTCACCTGGTCGGAGCGCACCCTCAGTGCTGCATCATTGGTGCCTTCATAGAGGTTGACCTGTGAACACAGTTGGTCATTGGTTGAGTAGGATCCGCCGCGGTAGGTTTCCCAGCTACCGGCATCTTCGGTGCCCAGTGCCACGGTGAGCGGGTCGAAGCTGCTCGTATCATTGTGAATCGCCGAGGCGCCGACGTGCAGCGAGGAATTTTCCATCGTGCGTGGGATGCGGTAATACTGTGGGCCCTCTTTCCACGTATCGACGTACTGGCCGGGCTCGAGTGCCGGCGCATCGGCGATGTCGGCTGCGCCCTCCACGGGCTCACCTTCTAACTGGAATGGTTGAAACGCGCGCAGCGACAGGCGCTGCAGGGTATTGTTCAGCGTTTCGGCATCATCGGCATCAAAATATTCACCATTGCCGGCTTGCGCGATGCATTCCAGATCTTGACGGGCCTCGTCGTCTACGCTGTAGCCGACCGTGTGGATTGCCAGATCAATGCCCTTGTCGGTGATGGTTTGTGCGACTTCGCACGGGTCTGGTGCGCAGTTCTCTTGACCGTCCGATACCAGTACGATGGTGCGGTTGCCTTCAGCTCCCAGGTCACCGGCGGCTTCTTCGAGCGCGTAGGCGATGGGTGTTTTGTCACCGACGGCATCATAGGAGTCGATCGCGTCGCGGAGGTCGTCGCGGTTGTCACTGCCGATTTCCACGGCGAGATCCGAGTCTTGGCACGCAGCGTCGTTGCTGGTCTCACCTTGTGCAGAGAAAACGCGGAGTCCAACACTGAGGTCATCATCGAGATCGTCGACCACGGAATGCAGGGCATCGCGAGCGGCCTCAATGCGAACCGTGTCAGAATCGTCCGATTCACTCATGGATCCGGAAGCATCCATGACTAGTAACAGTTCATTGTCTTCGGGGTTCGTCTCGACCTCTTCGAGGCTCGACATCAAGGTGGTGTGGCTTGGTGAAAGCGGAGGCGCTGTCTGGGTTGCGGGGGTGAAAGCCGCCATGAGAGCAGTGGCCAGCCCCATACCGGTGATGGATCGAAGTGTGCGAGGTGTCATGAGCTGCTTCCTCGTGGTGAGTAATCTATGCTTGCAATCGCAAATTTATAATGTTGCAACTGCAAAGTCAATGATGGTTCTGTGCGAACATTTTCTAGGATAGGGCAGGATTCTCCTCGGTTCGTCTCAAAACCGCTGCGTTACGGTATTTTCGCGTAGAATTTACTTCAGCAAATTGTTGTTTACTTGCGCAACGTTGGGGATGGGACTGTATGAGTGACAAAGTCGAGGACAATCGGCAGGCGCAAAGTGCCGCATATGGCGAACCGCTCAGTGACACTTTCGACCGGATCAAAGCCGCCTTCGGGTTGAACCAAACCTCCTTGGCCTCAGTCCTTGGACTATCTGCGCCCATGCTTTCCCAGCTCAATAGCGCCCAGCGCGTCAAGATTGGCAACCCCGCAGTGCTCAACAGAATGTATCAACTCCACGAGCTCGTGGAGCAACTCTCGAGCGGTCAAGTGGCGGCCCAGAATATTGCCGAGCGGCTCGAGGAGATCAAAACATCGCAGGCAACCATGGGTCGCACCACACAAATGATGGCCAGTCAGGCGCCAGATACTGCCGTGGTTGCAGGTATTCGAGGCCTCTTGCGCGCGGTGGCCTCCGGCACGGAGCTGCGGGACGCAGCCGAACAGTTAGCTGACACGCATCCCGACCTCGCCGAAGTGCTTCGCCTGTATGGCACCGGTCCGGCGCACCCGGCGCTGGAGCACTACGTCGCGCACAAGGACCTCTTTTAGTTATCACCTTGGTGTCAACGGTGGTCTCTTCATTTCGAAATGCCAGAGGGTTACGGTGGACTCAACGCAACCTTGTATTGCAAGGGTGAAAGGAGCGACAGATGAGTCCTCATAAATACACGAACTCACCCCAAAAACCCGAAGCCGCAAAGTCAGCAACCCGCCTCGGCTTCTTCGGACTCTTGGCCGAAATTGTACTGTTTGTCATGGCCGTCATTATCGGCGTCAGATTCCTGATTATGGGCAGCCAGCCCGGCATCGTGGCGTGGGTGCTCTTCGCCATCGGCGCGGTTCTTGCGGTAGACATGGTCCGTCGGGCCATCCGGGCGGTGCGCAGAAGCCGTGCTGCACAACGATTGGATGAGTAGGTCCATGGAGTACACCTTAAATAACGGTGTTTCGATGCCGGCCCTCGGTTTTGGTGTTTACCAAATTCCCGCTGATGAAACCAAAGCTGCCGTGACCGAAGCCCTGGGGGTCGGGTATCGCCTGATTGATACCGCCGCATCTTATGGCAATGAGCGCGCCGTCGGGGAGGCCATTCGCGAATCGGGTATCGCCCGCGAAGATCTCTTTGTCGAGACCAAAATCTGGATCAGCGACTATGGCTACGACGAAACACTGCACGCCTTCGACAAAAGCGCCGACAAGCTCGGCGTCGACGTCATCGACCTGCTGTTGTTGCACCAGGCCATGCCCGGTGAGTTTGCCCAAACCCTCGAAGCCTATCGCGCACTAGAAACACTCCTTGCCGATGGACGAGTCCGCGCCATCGGCGTCAGCAATTTCATGATCGAGCACCTCGATGCCCTTCGCGAGCACACCGACATCACCCCGGCGGTCAACCAAATTGAGGTCCACCCGTATTTCACGCAGTCGCAGGTGCGCCAGCACAATGCGCAATTGGGCATCCTGACCCAGGCCTGGTCACCGATCGGCGGGATCACCGACTATCTGGGCACCGGCACAACGACCTTCGAAGACGAGACAATCGGTCAAATCGCCACGGAATTGCATCGCACGCCCGCCCAGGTGATGCTGGCCTGGCACCTGCAGCAAGGCCGCGCCGCGATTCCAAAATCCGTCACACCCCACCGCATCGCCGAAAACTTTGACGTCTTCGACCTCGAACTCAATCCCGATCACCTCGACGCCCTCGACGCGCTGGATACCGGTGTGCGTGGCGGCCCGGAGCCTGATGACGTCACCCACGAAACCTTCGGTAAAACCATCCCCGAAGCCTGAGCTGGAATCCTCCCGTTCAACGGGATCACCTGGGCTTATGATTCAGCCGGCCGGCGCGCTATGCTGGGAGTTTGTGATTCAATACCCCCGGGTGAAGGAGCAACAGCTTGGGTCTGTTCATGGCCATCTTGCCGGTCCTGCTCACGCTCGGACTCTTAGCACTGCCCCGCATTCAGGCAGCGCTGCCGCCACTGCTTGGCACCATCGGCGCGGCCATCATCGCGCTGTGGTATTTCGGATCGCCCGCCAACGATCTGGTCACCGCGTGGAATGACACCTTCTGGACGCTCGTCAAAGTCTTGGCCATCATTGGCGGTGGCGTATTGCTCTCCGGGGTCATGGACCGCACCGGGGCGCAGCGCAAACTCGCCGATTGGCTCTCCGCCGGCGGCCCCACCGTCGCTTCGGCGCTGCTGATGGCCCACGGGGTGGTCCCGTTTTTAGAAACCGTCACCGGCTTCGGCGTCTCGGTGTTGATCGGGCTGCCGCTGTTGCTGTCATTTGGTTTCACCGCCTACCGCGCGGCATTGCTCACGCTACTCGGGCTGATGATTGGCCCGTGGGGTTCCATGGGCCCCGGCACACTCGTCGCCGCCGACGCTGCCGGGGCGCCACTGACCGATATGGGATTGGTCTCCGGTTGGATGAACCTCATCCCATTCGTCGTCTCCGGGATCGCAGCCGCCACGGTTGCCGGTAACGGGTACACAACCACGAAGCTATCTCGTGGCCAAAAATTCATGTGGGCCGGTATTGGTGCGGCGTCCGGCATCGTCGTCTGGGGTCTCACCATGACGGCCAACCTCCTGCTCGGAACACCCGTTGCAGGTGCCGTCGCCACACTTCTGATGGCCGTGCTGTGGTTGCTAGTCATCCGGCGCGGACGCCTCACGCCGGGCCCCGGCCGCTCGCTGATCCCGTACCTCATCCTGCTACTCGGCACGATCGCAGGCCAACTCATCTATCGATCCACCGACCTGGGGGCGATGGGGGAAATCCTCGCGTCGCCGGCGCTGTGGTCCACAACGGGTGCACTGACGGCGCTAACCTTCCTGACGATGTCGGACGAAGACACCCGCACCCTGCCGAAGGCATCACTGGTCATGTGGTGGCATGTTGCCATCCCCACCGCGCTCTACCTGTTATTCGGCGTCATGATGTCCGGTGGCGGGTTGGCCGACGTCATTGCAAGCAGTCTGGCGGAACTGGGCTCCTTCTATTTGTTCTTGATGCCCTTCGTCGCGGGGCTTTCCGGCTACATCACCGCCTCGGGTACCGGCGCGAACGCCATGTTCGGCGCCACACAGGTTGCCGCAGCCCAACAGTTGGCTGTCTCACCCCTGTGGACGATGGGCCTACAAAACTCTGCTGCCGGGTGGGCTATTATCGCAGGTCCAGCCCGCATCGAATTAGCATTCCGCATGGCCCAGCCCTACCAACGTGCAGATACACCCGGCCCCGCGGTCACACGCGGTTCGCTCATCAAGGTTCTGTTGCCGATCGTGCTGGTCAGTCTGGCGCTCTGGGGCATCGTCGCCGTCGTCTTCTTGCCGATGACGGGTTAACCTTGACCGCAACCTGTTCATAAAAAACCTTATATTCTCGTGTATATAAGTGATATTGTGGTCACATGGCACACGCAGTGGGAATCATCGCAGATATCGTCGGATCCCGCGCGATGGCCGATCGAGCCGCGGCGCAACGAGCCATCCTGGCAACCTTTGAGCAGGTCGAGCGGGCTGTGCCGCCACGCCGATCCGCCTGGGCCACAGTGGGGGATGAGTTCCAACTTATCTGTGACAACTGGCAGGACGCTCTACGGATCACCCTGCGCACACAAGTATTGCTGCCAGACGACATCCAGCTGAGGTACGGCATCGGGCTGGGGCAGATCAACACCGTTGACGAAGGCGAGGCCGGCCCCATTCAAGACGGCACCGCCTGGCTGCATGCCCGCGACGCGATCCAGGACGTCGAAGCTAGGCAAGAGCGCCTCGATGACTCGCGTACAGGTTTCCGCACCGATGACGACGATCTGACCGGCGCACTGACCACACAACTGTTGTTGCGCGACCACGTCGTGGCACGCATGAAAGCCCGAGAACGACGTCTCTTGGCCGCACTGCTCTTCGGCGCGACGCAAAAGGAAGCAGCCCAGGCCGAAAAAATCTCGCAGGCAGCCGTCTCGCAAGCACTCCACAGGTCCGGGGCTATGGCATTATTGGATGCCGACGACGCGCTTTCGATCACCGACGCCAATGCCCACAAGGAGGGCGCCTGATGCTTGCGGTGCTCACCATCCTCGCCGTAGCCATGACCGACCTCATCCGGCTGACGAAAGCCCACGTGTCCGCGCGGGCCGTCCAATTTGTGCAATTGGGATGGTGGCTGGCGGTTATCTTCGCTGCGGCAATCTGGGTCCGACCCGAAGCGTGGGTGGGAGCAGTCGCCGCAATCGTGGCAGCCGCGTGGTACTTCGGCGCCGAACGCATGGACCGGCCCAAGCAGGCAGACGATAGCGCACCGTCCACATCGGAGTTGTACGCGTGGACGGCGGTCGCGCTGGTCGTTGTAATTGCCGGATTCGCCTGGCTCGACGTCGTGGTCTTGCAGTCGTTCGTGCCCGCCGGACTCATGTGGCTGGCACTTGCCCTGTTCTTGACCCAGACCAGTAACCGGATCACCCGCGCCGTCCTGCTCCTTTCGGGACGCGGAGCCGACGAGGCTCCTGCCGCACCGGGGTCGATACCGGCCAGTCGGCTCAAGGGCGGGCGCGTGATCGGCCCGCTGGAGCGGATCTTCATCATGGTGCTGACCGTGGTCGGTGCCTATCACGTGGTTGCAGCGCTCATGGCAGCCAAAGGCATCGTGCGCTTCCCCGAGATCTCCGCCGAAGCAAAACGCGACGATGCGCCTGCCGAAGTGGGATCCAAGGCTGAAGAGTTTCTCGTCGGCAGTCTCGCGAGTTGGGGCTTGGCCGGCGGCGCAGGACTGTTGGCGTGGATGTTTGTTTAGCGAAAGGTGTCCGCAAAATGCGTTATACCTTGATGGATATAAGATGTTCTGTTTTGAAAATTTGGGTCAGGTACATGGAAACCCGGTGATCAAAATTTGAGTTTCGCTCCTGTAATCGAATATAGTTGTGGTCAATAGCTCCCCCGAAGCCTCTCAGCGATGCGCAACTCGGGGGTCCTTTTGTTTTCAGGTGCTTGATGGTAGTTCCTTTTTTGTCGCTGGATGAGCGAGTCGAGTACTTATACGACCGTGGGTATTTTCGCGTCGGAAGTATCCAAGATAAACATCGGAGGCGTCTTGAGGAAATCAACTTTCACTATTTTCTCGGGTATGCTAGAAATTTTCGCTATCTGGTCGACAAAGGAAGCATTTCTTCAGCAAAAGAACCTGACCTAGTATTTCAGCTTATCGATCTTGACCATACAATATCGGCGCATGCATAGGCGGGGCTGCGGAAGATGGAATGGGCATTACGAAACTCGGTTACGAAGCACTACTGTCAAAAATTCGATCCGTATGGCTCGTTCTTGGACGGCGCCCAGTACCGAGAACTGAGCCGTGAATATACCCATGAAGATCTCATCAAGAATATCTTGGATAATACCCTTAAGCATAGAGAACCGTTCGTCAGGGATCATTTAAGGAGTCGCGCGGATGAAGTAAATGGTGGGGTGATTCCAAGGTACTGTGATCATACAAATTTCGATCGTGTAAAAGACTTGGTCTCGGGCCTCCCGCTTTGGGCGGTAGTCGACAGCTTCTCACTGGGCGTGCTAATTAACTTCATTAACATGTGCGATAGAGGGACGGGCGATGATCAGATTTGGAAACTTGTAGCCAATGATTTTGATGTGCGACACCGTCTGTTGGGATCAAGCCTCAGCTCGGCTCGAACGCTGAGGAACATGGTCTCTCACCACCAGCGTTTATGGATGCGCCCGACCCCTAACGTCCCAGCGATTCCAAAGAAATTGCGGCAACTATCGAGAAGGGTTACAAATAACTCCGTGCTCGCGCCGCTAATTAACATTAGTTTGTACCAGGGTAGTGGTGAGGAACGAGCCAACTACCTGCATGATCTTTTAGGGGTTGCTGAGAGCGACTCCAACTATTGGTTCGGGTTAGCAAAAGTCGACAATCGGGCATAGTTATATCTCCGGGGTGGATCTGTAAAACCAGGACCACCCCCGGAGCACCTCTATGCAAACAGGTCAATGCGGGGTCTTCGGGCGCGTCACGACACTTTCACGACATGCTCCTGCAAACGCAGCTGCGGCCAGTGATCGGTATCGCGCAGCAGCTGGCGATCATGCGTCGCAAGGACCACCGCGGCGGCAGTGGCCCCCAGTGCTTCAGTGAGCTCATCAATCAGGCGGATAGACAAGTGGTTGGTCGGCTCATCCAGCAGCAACACCTGGGGACGGCTCGCCAACACCAGGGCCAATTCCAGTCGCCTCTGCTGACCCATCGAAAGCTCACCCACTCGTAGCTCTAACTCGTTCGAGCCCAACAGACCGAGCTCCTGTAAATCCACAGTTGATCGTGACGATATAACGTTTCGAGCGACTAACCTCTGCACATGCGACTCGAACAGCTGACCAACCCGCATTTTGGGTGGCAGCTCAGATTCCTGTTGCAGAAACCCGATCCTCGCATCATTCCGGCGATGGATTGTGCCGGTGCTTGGTTCGATATGCTGAGCAAGCACATTGAGCAGAGTCGACTTGCCGGCACCGTTCGGCCCGGTGACCACCAATCGGTCGCCGCCCGAAAATTCTAACGACACGGGAGGCGTCAGTCGATCGTCGACGGTCACCTTTTCTGCAGAGACGAGCGTGACGCTACTGCGGGAAGACAGTTCGGGAAGCTTGAACGTCAACGGTGGTTCCGGAACCGTGAGCGCATGAGCTTCCAGCGCATCTTGCCGACGCCGCACATTGCCCACGGTTGATGCAGCACGCGTGGCACGACGATGTTTTCCCGAGCCTTTTGCGGGACGCCACCCGCTGATGAGGCGATCCTGCGCTGCTTGCAGATCATCTTGCAGCTTGGCATGTTCCACCTGCTCGCGTGCATACTCTTGTTCCCACTGGATGCGTTCTGCTTGCGACCGCTCGCGATAGCCCGCGTATCCGTCGCCGTAGAGGCGGGGTCGACCATCCGGTGTCGCGTCGAGGCTCACCACGGTTTCGGCAACATCGGCCAGCAGTGCTCTGTCGTGACTGACAACAACCACTCCGCCATTGCGATCACGGAGTCGCGCAGTCAAAAAAATCCAGACCGCTGCGGTCCAGATGGTTGGTTGGCTCATCTAAGAGCAGGAAATCGTGGGCGCCACCCAATAGGCAGGCCAACCGGACACGATAACGCTGCCCAACCGAGAGTTCCGATAGTAGGACCGTGCCGTCGGTTTCGGCTTCGAGCGCTTCGAGCGCCAGTTGAACCCGACGCTCGGCGTCCCAGGCATCAATCGCTTCCGCACGTTCAAGTGCGACGGCAAAGCGCTCCTCAGCGTCGGTGTCGCCGTCGGCTAGCGCCTGACCCGCGGCATCGAGTTCAGCCAGTGCATCGACCGATGGAGCAATGGTTTCGGCTACCGCATCGCCGACGGTTCGATCATCAGCGATCGACATTTCCTGTTCGGCGACACCGATGGTGCCATGGCGTGCCACGGTTCCGGCATCGGGCGTAAATCGACCCATGAGTAGATGAAGAAGGGTGGTCTTGCCGCGTCCGTTCTCACCGACGATGGCGATGCGTGATGTTGGCGTGACGGTTAGGTCCAGGTCGTGCAAAACCTGTTGTGTTCCGAGAGTAAGTTCAACGTTATTGAGCGATAAATGGGCGCGCGAATGCGCCGAAGAAGGAGTTGTGGAAGGCATATACATTCCTTGAAAAAGTCGCGTCAAGACGCGAAAAAGTAACAGCGACCAAAATGGCCTTGGATACACGGAAACCCCGGCTCGGATCAGAGACCAACGAGCGCAAAAGGGCCTGTCGGCTGTTAAAGGAACAAAAGAATTTGCATAGCCATGCCCAAAGTGTAACCGACACGCATTTTGTTGACCAGTCGCCTAAATGTAGGGAAGCCCGCATTTTCTATAGCAGCTGGTGAGTAGCTAAAGGGTGCTTGAGGGGCGTTGTGTGGCATCTGGCATAGGAAGGGCAGCTTTATGCAATTTTGAAGCACTTCGGCCCCTAAGTGCGATTCGGGCTCGAGGATGTATGAAGCTTTGAGTATTAGCTACCAAAAGTGATCTATGCCATGTTATCCTTTTCGCGGTCCACTCATAAGTGTGCCCAAGTATGTTGTATGAATCGTTTGTGCCTCATGTCAAAAGGACCGAGCACACGGATTCCTCACTCTCGAAGGGAACACCGCATGACGGAAGAAGAAAATAAAAAGAAGGGTCGGCTAGCCACGGCCGTGCTTGCCGGCTCTGCTCTTGCGTTTAGCTCGTTTGCAATAGGAGCACCTGCTGCTTTTGCTACCGCAGCGCAATCTCCAGAAGCTACTGAGTCCAGTTCAGCTGCTCCAGAAACTACTGAGAGCCGCGAAACGCCGGTCGAGTCAGATAGCGGAGAGACTTCGGACGAAGAAACCAGTCCGGAGGAAGATCCGACTGCGACCGATGCAGCTACCACGGAGGATCCCACTCCGACAGATGATCCATCGGAAACGAGTCAACCAGAATCTGCTGATGATGGGTCGACCGAAGTTGATTCGACGTCGGATACTGTCTCACCGATGAATCAGGAATCTCCTGACGCTGACTTAGATGTTAGGGAAGGAGCTGTCGGAGATACCGTTACGGTGACAGGTTCCGGGTTCGAGCCGAACACGAGTGTTGACCTTGTGTGGGCAGCCCAGGCTGCAGACGCTGAGCGGATCCAGCTCGGCGAGGTTGAGGTTGATGGTGATGGGAATCTAGCTGACGGTGCTTCCTTTACCGTTCCAGACGGTTCGCTTGTTGGAACGCATTGGGTCTATGTAGGTGAAGACGGGCCGACGCTGAGCTTCAACGTTGTTTCCGACGATGACGAAGCTGAACGACTCGTCTCACTGCGTACTAACCCAGGTGCAGGTGCTGCGGGTGCCAACTTTGAAGTGAATGGGAGTGGCTATTCCCCTGAGGGTGACGTAGAGCTGGCTATGGTTTCTGAAGATGGAACCACCATCCTTGAGCACACAGCTGAGGCGAACGAGTCAGGTTACTTTGAGGCTGAATTTGCGGTCCCAGAAGATGCAGTGAACGGCGTTTATGACATCACCGCCAGGGATGTTCAGAGCGATTCCACCACGAGTGGCCAATTTAACGTTACCAATGCGACACTGACGATTGCCCCTGAAACGATTGACGAAGACGACTTTCAGGAGACTGGCGTCACCCATACGGTTGATGGCCTAAGAGAAGGCGATGAAGTCCAATTCAGCGTCGGAAACGCCTTTAGCCCGATGGAGCACCTCTCTGATACAGCTACAGCCGATGAAGATGGCGTGGCCGAGTACATTGTGCAGCCTGATGAGGAAGACGTCTTCATCGGTAACTACAGCACCCAGGTCTCGTATGTGGACAGCGGAGCTGAAATCGCATCGGGTAACTTCGAGGTAACGAGCGAAGAACTGCAGCTCAACTTATCTGCAAGCCAAGTACCACAAGGTGGCTCGATCATGGTCACAGGTGAAAACTTCACCCCTGAGGGTGATGTCACATTGACCTGGGGCCCAGACGCAGAGAGCGTGGAGTTCCAAGCCTATGAGAACGGCGAGATTAGTCATTCACTGGAGATTCCCGAAGACGCTGCGCCCGGCACGAACGACGTCACTGTCACTGATGAAACCTCGGGTGACTCGACCACTCGAGAGCTCACCGTTACTGGCGACCCAGTGCTGGACCCAGACATCGATTTGAATGTCGATAACGCGTACCCGGGTGACACCGTATCCGTTTCCGGGTCGGGCTTTACCGAAGATGGTGACGTTGAATTCAGCATTAACCCACCAGTGGGCGAGGCCGTTGCAAACGCTGACGGCGAGTTCAATGCTGAAGTCACGATCCCTGAGGATCTTGAGCCGGGTGATCACACGTTCACTGCGCTTGATGTCGAATCTGGTGAAGAAGCCACTGCCGACTTCACGGTCAATGATCCAGCCGACCAGGTCACTGAACCGGCTCTGTCGATTGATCCTGAACGCATCGAACTCGACGACTTCATCGGTGAAGAAGACGATGACAACGGCGTCGTACACACGGTCGTTGGACTCGAAGCTGGCGCTGACTACACCTACGCGGTGAGCGGTCCTGAAGGCGTCAACGACTTCGAGCAGACTGAGACCGCCAATGACGAAGGCGAAGCTCAATTCGTGATTCACGGTTACGAAGTAGCGAACCCAGCTGTCTACCTCGGTGACTACACCACTGTGGTCACTTCTGTTGATCCAGACGGCAATGCTGTAGAACTCACCGGCAACTTCTCAGTTGTAAGTGATGATGGCAGCGCTGGTGACGGCTCCGGACCAGACGGTTCCGGTGATTACACTGGCGACCCAGTCGACATGAACGGTTCCGCACTGGCTCAGACCGGTGCAACTTCCGGTCAGCTGGGCCTCATTGCAGGTGCCCTGCTGCTGATGGGTGGCGCGTTTGTTGTTTTCGCAAACCGCGGTCGTCTCTTCGGACGGAAGCACTAACGAGATAAGAACTCTCTGAGTTCTCTATAAATAGAAGGAACCGCTTCCTACTCGAACACACGAGTAGGAAGCGGTTCTTTTATGCCCAACAGGAAACCGCGCTGCTAGCCGGAACCGTGCCCATACTCGTCATCGGGTACCGGCAGTGCCATCGGCGCAATGCCTGCTCTGCTTGCCAGCTCTTCGAGCGATTTCAACGTGATATTTCGAACCCCACGTTCGATATCTCCCATATAACTTCTTGCGTAGCCGAGTTGTGCTGCGAATGTGTCCTGGCTGGTACTGCTCTCGAGTCTTACCCGGCGTAAGTTCCGGCCTACGAGGCGTTGTAGCTCCCCGCGAGTATCGCCGTGCGTGACTTCAGTGTTAGGTTGCATTGTTGTGAAAATTCACCGCTCAATCCTTCAGTCGCATTGTGCCTGTGCTGGCACTCCCGTCACACTCTAGCTGTTCAGAAAAGTGGGGTTGATATGGGAAGATTCTATGTTGACTGACCAACACCTGTGAATCTGCCAATTTGCTAGCTCCATAGATTTTCACCGTGTTAGCCTGACCTTGTCTCCACTTCATGAGGTGTCCATCGCACAGCGATGGGTTGAAAGTCTCCATCACTCTTCGAGATACAAAGGAACTAACCTTTCCGAAGGGAGCACCACATGACGGAAGCACAAGTCACCAAAAATGGCCGCCGAGTCACCGCTATGCTCGCCGGCTCCGCTCTGACCGTTGGTACCATCGCGATGGGCGCACCCGCTGCGTTCGCAGACAATGACGAACAGCAAGGCGATGTCGCCACACAAGACCAACAATCCGGTACCGAAGTCAACCACACTTTTGAACTGGAAACCAAAGAAGCAAAACCTGGTGAGACCGTAGGGATCACCGGTGAAGGTTTCACCCCGAACGCTGAAGTCATGATCGACTTGGGTAACGAAATGATGGTCACCCAGCACGCCGATGAGCAGGGCAACCTGGACGGCGAATTTACCATCCCTGACTCTGTCGATGACGACACCTACAAGCTCGCCGTGGAGGAAAATGGCCACATCGCCTACTCCCAGTTAGAAGTCCTCGAGGATGACCGAGATGACGGCGAAGTCGAAGTCGACCTGGAGTCGGATACCCTCCTCCACGGTGACTCAGTCCAGGTTTCGGGTGAGAACTTTACCCCGCGGGGCGAAGTGACCGTCAATTGGAACCGTGAACAGAACATTGCAGCTGACGAGGACGGCAACATTCTTACTGAGATCTCCATCCCTGAAGACGCCGAGGTCGGCGAACACGATCTGACGGTCGCGGATCAGGAAACCGGACAGGAAGATGTTGAAGAGTACACCGTCAGTGACAGTATAGAATCCGACGATGGTGAAGATCGCGACGACGACTAACCCCGTCGTACATCAGAACTGAATACTGAACCGAACACGAATCAGGAACCGGCATCTGGTGTCTATACATCGGGTGCCGGTTCCGCGCGTTGGAGCGGGTGGCCGACCGCCCGAACTCTCGACACTACCGAGTGCAGCTGACACACTTGAAGTGGAGCCAATGTCGGTTTAAATCGACACCACAATGTTTAGGAGGCCCACCATGACTCAAGTGACCTCATCTGAAGCTCAAGAACAACTCCCCGGCTGGACGGTCGTCGACGGACGCTTAGAAATCAGCGTTCGCGCCAAAGACTTTGAAGGTGCTATCGAATTCGTCAACCGTTTCGCCGACGTCGCTGAAGCCCAGGATCATCACCCAGATTTTGATATCCGCTACAACACCATTCGGATGCGTGTGGTCAGCCACGATGTCGGCGGCCTGACCGATCGCGACGTAAAATTCGCCGCCGAACTCGACAAACTGATCGAAGAGCTGGAACTCAAACGCCAACCGAAAAAGATCAGCCGCACCCACCTGGTCGTTGTCAGCCCAGACATTGAGGCCATCAAACCGTTTTGGAAAGCCGTCTTCGACTTTAAAGACGCCTCGGGTGCCGACGACGCCGAGATGCTCGTGGATCGTTCCGATGTGCTCGACCCAATCCGGTTCCACCAGCGCGCCGATACCACCATTCCGGCCGATGACGTGAATCCATCAGCGGGCCCCATGAGCATCCACGTGGATGTTTTTGTCCCCGCAGAGTTGGTCGAGGAACGAAAAGATGCAGCCATCGAAGCCGGTGGGAAACTTCTGAGCGACGCCGATGCACCCAACATGTGGGAACTTGCCGATGTTGATGGCAACCGCGTGTATCTGCGCAGCGAGTAGGAAATGTTGTGCTGCACGACCCGACGCAGGTTAGGCGATGTCGCGAACCTGTGTTGGCACGTCTGTACGTGTCCTTGAACGTCGAGCCGAAACCGGTTTGATAAAAGCACCAATGACCGCAATGCCCGAGGCAAATAGAAATGCGACTCGAAGATCGAATGCCCCCGCGATCATACCCATCAGCGGCGAACCAACCGCTTGACCCAGGGCAATGACGAGAAACGCGATGCCCACACCAGAGGCAGGGCTGTAGGGGTACACATTCGTCCCCCAAATTAGCAGCAGGCTGGTGAGCTCGATGTATGTGAGTCCAAATGCTGCGGCACCAAACCATGCAATGCCGGAGGAGTGCGGGAACACGGCGAAGAGGGCTGTGCCAAGTGCCATGAGAAGCATGGCGAGGCGCCAGGATTTCCGCAGCCCGAAGCGGTGGCCGACGTCTCCAGCCGCGGCACCGAGTGTGCCCACCGCACCGAGGAACACCCAGGCCACGGCGGAACCGGTGTCGCTGAGCCCGCCCACCGTCGTCAACAGGTCACGGCCGAACGTCCAGATTGCGGTGCTGGCCCAGACCCACCATGCCCGCGGAGACAATCAGCAACCCGGACCCTTGGGGAAACAGCGGCTTAGGAATGAGATGCTGCAGTACTCCTGGCGTTTTGCCCTGAGCTGGTTGCCGTGGCACACTGCGTGCCACCCACATCGTGGCACCGGCGCAGACGAGTGCAAAGGCGAGCCACGCAGCTCGCCAGTGGTCAAATGTCAGCAATGCGATCGGCACGGCAACCGCAACGCCCACACCGGTCCCGGCGTTGATAATCGTCTGGGTGCGATTGCGAATGTGATGTTGGACTGTATTGGCGACGGCGTGCGCTAATGGGGGAGATGCAATGCCGGTACTGGTTCCCGCAATGACTACACCCAGGGCGAGTATGATGGCGTTGGGTGCCAAGCCCACCGTCAAGGTGCCCAACGTGGCAATGCCGGACAATTCCCCGGAATGACAATCCTAAGGACGTCAGTGTGCTGGTGAGTCACAAACAGTCGATATCGGACGGCCAGTACCTATCCTGCCTGTGAGACTTAGTAGTAGCTGGTCTGGGACTAGCTGGCAGTATGGATGTCGGCCGTTGCTACCACCGGACGTGACTCGTATCCTGCTTG